>DOUO01000154.1 GCA_003520555.1 Oscillospiraceae bacterium | reverse complement strand
TTTATTAGGTATTAGTATTATTTGACATAAAAAGACCCGCCCGACCGTATGATTTAAATAATAACCTGCCTACTGAAGAGAACAGGTGGGTGCCCTCCTTTGAGCTTCAGGCTCCCTTCTTCCGGGGAACGGGAGGTCTGCACACCACTCAAAGAGTAAAGCTCCCGATTTAAGTGTTGTAGGGTTATTTTAAAATCATTCACGCATCGGGCAGGCAATAAACAGATTTAAAGAAAAAAGCCGCCTGACTTTTATATATTAATTTTACATTGTTTTAACGTTTTAGTCAAGAGGAAGTTTAACTTTATTTAATAAAAAATAAACATTAAAATATTTAAAAATATTAATAAAAAGTATTGACAATTAACAATTGCTATGCTATAGTATTTATGTGCTAAGAACTATTAATCAGATTATTGACTTCCTTTCTATGTGCTTGATTACTCCATAAAATTACCTAAAAACCGACGGTTATCTCCCGTCGGTTTTTACGTTATGCCGTATTTTATTAAGCTTTTGATACTTTTGTTGAAAACGCCTGAAAAAAGTTATATAATATTTGCGGTTATTTTTTACTGTTTATGCCGCGCCGCGGTAAATCCCCATATTTTCGGAGCTGCCATGAAAGCGTTTGAAAAACTGCCTGCGGAATTTCAAAATCCCGAGGTAAAACGTTATTACGACAAACTTAAGAAAAAATCCGTCCGCATATTTTTTAAGCGGCTGCTTGACATTTTTCTGTCTCTTATTTTGCTTGCGTTTTTAATAATCCCAATCGCCGTTATTGCCGTTGTCGTCAAGCGCGACTCAAAGGGAAGCGTGTTTTTCAGGCAAAAGCGCGTAACAAAATACGGCAGGGTGTTCAGAATTTTCAAATTCCGCACTATGGTTGAAAACGCGGAGGCGCTCGGAACCTCCGTCACCACCGGCGGCGACAGCAGGATAACAAAGGCAGGAAAGTTTTTGCGCAAGTACCGCCTTGACGAGCTGCCGCAGATTTTCAACGTTATTTCGGGCGATATGTCTTTTGTCGGCGTTCGTCCCGAGGTTCCCAAGTATGTCGAGCGTTACAGGGACGTTTATTACGCAACGCTTTTGCTGCCCGCCGGAATCACCTCGCCGGCGTCAATTCTTTACAAGGACGAATCAAAGCTGCTTGCCGGGGACGGCGACGCGGACAAGATATACGTCGAACAAATTTTACCCGAAAAAATGAAGTACAATCTAAGCTATATTAAAAACTTCGGCTTTTTCCGTGATATAGGTCTTATGATAAAAACCGTGGTTGAGGTTATTAAGTGAGGGGCTTATGAACAGGTTAAAGGAAATTTTAAAGGACGCGTCTCTTTTCCGCAAAACCTATATTCTTACACTGCTCGGCTGCAGAATTATCTTTTTGCAGTTTCCCGCCTACGTTTTCACCGCGTTTTGCTTTGCGTGGGGGCTGGGCTTGGTTTTTTACAATCAAAGAAGGTTCAAAACCTTCTTCAAAATGCGCTTCGGGCTGTGGGTTGCCGCGTTTTTGGCGGTGATGCTGCTGTCAATGCTCGTGTGCTTTTCGGTAATGCTGCCGGTGAGCTTTTTGTTCTTTCTGCACGCGCTTATCTGCTTTTTTGTGTTTTACGGGCTGCACACCGAACCCGGGCTCAATTTTAAAAAAGAGCTCGGCTTTATCGCCAAGGCAATTGTATACATAGTAACGGTCGGCAATCTGCTCGGTCTTGTGTTCCTGCTTTTCGGCGTACACGCGATGTTTGAAATCAACCTTTTCGGATTTTTACAGGCGGAAATGCCTCTTACGGTTTTTGAAAACCGCTTTACGGGATTTTTTGTCAACCCGAACCAGCTCGGCTTTTTGTCGGCTACGGCGCTGTTCTGCCTTCATATGCTCAGCAAGCAAAGGCTGCGCGACGAGGTAGGGAAAATCCCCAACCCGTGGGTTGTGCTGTGCGTAATCGCAAACGCCTTTTCGATATTGCTGTGCGATTCAAACGCGACCTTTGTGCTTGTGCTCGCGTATTTCATAGCCTATCTCGCGTACAGCTTTTTCTCCCAGGAAAAGAAATTCATGACCGTGTTCGGCACAATACTGCGCACCGCCTCGGTGATAGTAATTTCCGTTGTGCTTGTGTTTTCAATGCTGATGTTCCGCACGATTTTCAACACGGGCTTCGCGGCGGTAACGGCACAGACAAATTCCCTGGTTGACATAATCTTCCGCGGCGAAAACCTGATTAACGAATTTGCCGACGAGGAACCCGGCGGCGACGGTGAAATCATCACCTTTGAGCATGAAAACAAAAACATCGACAGCGGCAGGTTCAAGCTGTGGAGCGAGGGCGTTGAAATCGTCAAGCTTTCGCCCGTAATCGGCGTCGGCTTCGGCAATATAGTTCACTACAGCCAAACCTACTTAAGCGGCGCGTTCAAGTTTGACCTTCACCACAACGACGCCCACAACGGACTGCTTACAATCTGGATGTCCACCGGCACGCTGGGCTTGGTTTTGTTCTGCATTTTCGGCTTCCGCTTCGCTAAGCACTGCGCCCAACACCTGTTTTTGAAGGGCAAGGAGTACAAGGAGGACTTGTTCCCGTGCATGTTCAGCTTTCTGGCGGCGTACATCGCGTATTCGTTCTTTGAAATAACGCTTTTGTACGACGTTTCGTACATGGTGATGTTCTTCTGGCTTATTATGGGCTACGCAAGCACATACATAATCCAAAAGGAGCAAAGCCTCGGCGAACGCGCGCTGTTCCGCACAAAAACGCTTAAAAGAACACTTTTGTGATAATCACTTGTATAATTTAAGAATATGATGTATAATAACCGTAGGTGTATCAACCTGCGGTTTTTTTTTTACAGTCGTTATCAGGGTGATAAAATGAAGCTTTTTATTAATCGCGACCTTTCCTCGTCGTCTGAGGATTTTGTTTTCTTTGATGAATCCGGCGGCGAAAGGTACGCAACACGGCGTTTGGGCTCAAACAAAATTGTCGGTATCAAAATTTGCGGCGCGTCCGGTAAAACGGAGGCTCAAATCCGCAGATTTGCCTTTGGCTCAGCCAATATTTTTGTGCTGAAGGCGCGCGGCGCGCGCGTGACGCTTGCGGTTGTGCCTTCAAAAAACGGCGCTTATTCAAATTTTTACGGCGTAAACTGGCATGTTTGCGGAAACATAGCCACAAAAAATTTCAGCGTCATCGACGTTGACAAGTCGGTTGTTTTCAGCCACACGCGCCGCTCAAAATACTGCGAGCTTGAAATAGCGGACGAAAAAAACGAGATTTTTTGCGTTGCGGCGGCAGTTTGCGTCAATTTAATCAATACAGTGGAAAACCGCGGACTTATGCCCGCGTAAAGGTAAATACAGGAGGACAGCTATGAACAAATTACTTCAGCTTTTGGAAACCAACTCACAGTTCAGCACCGCGGAAATCGCCGCAATGCTCGGCGAACCCGAGGACTACATCGCGGCGCAGATCAAGGAATATGAAAAGGAAGGAATCATCGAGGGCTACCAGGCGGTTGTAAACTGGGAACAGGTTACGGACAGCAACCACGTTGAGGCGCTGATTGAGCTTAAGGTATCTCCCAAAAAGGAAACGGGCTTTGACGAAATGGCTGAAATGTGCATGGCTTTTGACGAGGTTGAAAGCGTGTACCTTATGGCGGGCGTTTATGATTTCGCGCTCATCGTAAAGGGTGAAACCATGCAGGATATCGCGATGTTTGTGGCAAAAAAGCTTTCCACAATCGACGGCGTGCTGTCAACCGGCACCCATTTTATCCTTCGCTGCTACAAGGACAGGGGAATGAAGCTGTTTTCGACCGAAAACAGCGCTGACGAGAGGAGCTTAATCCTGTGATAGATTACAATAAATATCTCAACCGCAGCATCAGCAGCGTCAAGCCCTCGGGCATACGCAGGTTTTTTGACATTGCCAATGAAATGGACAACGTCATTTCGCTGAGCATCGGTGAACCTGACTTTCAAACTCCGTGGCATATCCGCGACGAGGGCATCAGAAGTCTTGAAAAGGGCAAAACATGGTATTCGCCCAACCGCGGATTCGCGGCTTTGCTTAATGAAATTACGGCTTATTACGAACGCCGCTTCGGCGTAAGCTACAGCCCTTCCTCGCAGACAATTGTCACCGTGGGCGGCAGCGAAGCAATTGACCTTGCGCTGCGCTGCCTGGTTGAACCCGGCGACGAGGTAATAATTCCCCAGCCGTCGTTTGTGTGCTACGAACCGCTTACCGTCATGGCAGGCGGCACGCCCGTAATTATCAATACCAAAAACGAGGACAGCTTCCGCCTGAAGGCGGCTGATTTGGAGGCGGCAATAACGCCGAAAACCAAGCTGCTTGTGCTTCCGTTCCCCAACAACCCCACCGGCGCGATTATGGAACGCCGTGATTTGGAGGAGGTTGCCGAGGTTGTCAGGCGTCACGATTTAATCGTGCTGTCCGACGAAATATATTCCGAGCTTACATACGGCGGACGCGACCATGTCACAATCGCCTCAATTGACTCAATGTACGAACGCACAATCGTAATCAACGGTTTTTCAAAATCCTACGCCATGACGGGCTGGAGGCTCGGCTACGCCCTGGGACCCGCCGAAATTATTTCTCAGATGACAAAGCTTCACCAGTACGGAATTATGTCCGCGCCTACAACCGCCCAGTACGCCGCGATTGAGGCGCTGAAAAACGGCGACCGCGACGTTGACAAAATGCGCGGCGAATATGACATGCGCCGCCGTTTGGTTGTTGACGGCTTCAACGAAATGGGACTTTCGTGCTTTGAACCGCTCGGCGCGTTTTATGTTTTTCCGTGCATTAAATCCACAGGGCTTTCGTCCGAGGAATTCTGCACGCGGCTTATTATGGAAAAACACGTTGCCGTCGTTCCGGGCACGGCGTTCGGAAGCTGCGGAGACGGCTTTGTCAGGGTAAGCTACTCTTATTCGCTCAAGCATCTTAAAATCGCGCTTGAAAGAATCCGTGAATTTGTAAAGGAGCTCAGGGATGAAGGTAACTGTTAAAGCCCCCGCAAAGATTAATTTGTCGCTTGACGTTTTGGGCAGGCGTCCCGACGGCTATCATGAAATCTCCACGGTAATGCAGGCGGTCAGCCTGTACGACTCGGTCACGGTCAGCCGCAACGACAGCGGCAAGGTTACGGTTTTCTGCGCCTATGACGGCGTGCCCAACGACGACACCAACATCGTCGCTAAGGCCGCCTACCGCTTTTTTGACTATTGCAGGCTTGAACCTCAGGGCGTTCACATAGAAATCGACAAGCAAATCCCCACTCAGGCAGGTCTTGCCGGCGGCAGCGGCGACGGCGCGGCGGCAATCCTCGCGCTCAATCTGCTTTTTGACGCGCGCCTGACGCCTGCCGACATGAACGCGATAGGCGAAAGGGTGGGCGCGGACGTTCCGTTCTGCATCGAGGGCGGCACAAAGCTTTGCACGGGCACGGGCACAAGCCTGAAAAAGCTTCCGCGTTTCCGCTGCGAGTCAATTGTAATCTGCAAGCCCGACGCGGTAAGCGTTTCCACCGCCGAGGCGTACCAAAAGGTTGACGCCTTGCCAAAGCACCCCTGCTATACCGACGAAATGATAAAGGCGCTGTACAGCCGCGACCTTTTTATGATTACCTCAACAATTTTCAATGATTTTGAGCTTGCACTGCAAATTCCGCAGGTAAGCGAAATCAAAAAAATCATGCTCGAATGCAAGGCAAAGGGCGCGGGCATGAGCGGCTCGGGCTCGGCTGTGTTCGGAGTGTTCGACTCACGCCGCAAGGCGGAAAAATGCTGCGAAAAGCTGAGGCAAAGCTTTCCGCAAACCTTCCTCTGCAAGCCCGTAAACACAGGCTGCGAGGTCGTTTCAAATTGAAAGTTGAAAATTGAAAATTGAAAATTAAGTGTAAA
>DOUO01000020.1 GCA_003520555.1 Oscillospiraceae bacterium | reverse complement strand
GCCGCGTTTGTTAAAGCGGAAACGCGACGGCTTCCCGATAAAGCTTTTTTAGAATGTCAATAAATTTTGTCAGCATGATTCTGTTATCATTTTTATGGGTGCAAAGCACACAGGAAAAGTTTTCCTTACAGTCAAACGGTATCCACGCAAACCGGCCGCCGTGGTCGTTAAGAAACCCGGGCGCAAGACAAATTCCTTTGTCTGCCGCAACATTGGTAAGAGTTGTATCGTGATCGGCGCTGTTGAAATACTTGATTTTGCCGGTGCCGATTAATCTGTGCTGAACAGCCTTAAGCGCCGGAGGAGAACCGCCGCCCACCATCAGCGTCCTTCCGTAAAGGTCGCTTTCGGTAATCAAATTCTTTTGGGCAAGCGCGTCATCCCGCCGGGCTATCAAATATATTCCGCTTTTAAAAAGCTCGTGCACCTTTATGTTTGGAATATGTTTTGTTTCTTCTTTCAGCGCAAACACAATGTCCGTCTCGTTTCTCAAAAAACTTTCAATTCCGTTTTCGTAGCGGAATTGAGGAATAATCTGCACATCGGGATGCGTCTGTTCAAACCGGCGCATTGCCTCCGGCAAAAAATAAACCGCCTGTCTGACCATCATACAAATGGAAATACTGTCCTTGTACTGCGCGCTGAAATTTTGTCCCTGTTCAATTGCGCGCTTCAATTCTTCGCGCATATTGGTAAGAAAACCGACGAATTGCGCTCCGGCAGGCGTCAGAACAGCCCCTTTACCGCTGCGCTCAAAAATTGTGAAGCCAATCTCTTCCTCCAACAGCTTTATTTGATATGAAAAGGTCGGCTGGCTGACGAACAGGTTCTCGGCCGCACGGCTGAAATTGAGCGTCTTCGCCAATTCTATACAATAGTCAACTTGCTTTGTAGTCATAATTCTTCCTCACTGCATTATTTAATAATTAAATCAATTATACATTATTTCGATTGGACTTTGCAATAGTTTGATGATATAATTTAATCAGAAAAATGAACGGAGGAAATTATTATGGCAAAAACTTTAATCGCATTCTTTTCAAGGGCAGATGAGAATTACTTTGGCGGCGCAATGCGTTATGTAAAGGTCGGCAACACCGAAATAGTATGCGGCGTCATCAAAGAAATGATTGAAGCCGACAGCTTCAAAATTGAGATGAAGGAGCCGTATTCGCCTGTTTATATGACCTGTATTGATGAGGCAAAGAAGGATTTGCGTCGAAACGCCCGTCCGGAGCTTAAAGCTTATCCCGACAGCATTGACAGTTATGATACGGTTATCCTTGCGTATCCAAACTATTGGGGCACAATGCCCATGGCAGTTTTTACTTTTTTGGAGCGCTATGATTTCAGCGGCAAAACGATTCTTCCGCTTTGCACCAATGAAGGCAGCGGTATGGGCAAAAGTGAGAAAGACATCAAAAAGTACGCAAAAGGCGCTGCAGTGAATAAGGGGCTTTCTGTAACCGGCAGCAACGCCTCAGGCTGCCAAGACAGCGTAAAAAGCTGGCTGACCGCCAACGGTCTGCTGTAAGAGGTGGCGGATATGGATTATAATGCGGGATATGTTTATGAATTGATGGATCAAGGCGGCCCAACCGATAACCGCGAGCCGTATTTCAAAGAAGCGGCAGAGGAAATGATACGCGCCAGAACGCTGTGTGCCAAGGCAAACGCCGTATTGCCCGACGATCCGTCTTATGTGGAATATCTTGAGGAGTTATTTGACAGAAAGCTTGATGACGTCAGAATTCTGACTCCGTTTATTTGTGATTTCGGCAACCGCGTTACCTTTGGAAAAAATGTATTTATCAATCATTCGGCAATTTTTTCCGCGTCGGGCGGAATTGAGTTTGAGGATGGCGTAATGGCGGCTCCCGGACTTAAAATCGCAACCATAAATCACGACATGTATGACAGGCATATCACTTACACCTATGCTAAAGTATTAATAAAAAGAAACGCGTGGCTCGGAATGAACGTAACAATCTGCCCGGGCGTTACTGTGGGAAAATATGCTGTAGTTGCCGCCGGCGCGGTCGTAACAAAGTCTGTGCCGGATTACGCGGTTGTGGGCGGTGTGCCTGCAAGGGTAATCCGCTATCTGAATCCGGAGGATATAAAAGAATGAACGATGAAGAAAAAATCAAAGAGCTTTATCGTCAGTATTGGTCTTATATGATTCAAAAGGATGCCGAGGGCTTGAAAACGCTAATGACAGATGATTATTATCTGTTGCATATGACCGGCGTCAAACAGTCAAAGGAGGAATTCATCAAGGGATTGCTTGGCGGAACCTTTAATTATTTCTCTGCCGCGCACGACGCAATAGATGTTCGCATAAACGGTGATACGGCTGCGATGACCGGAAAAAGCCGTGTAACGGCGGCTGTATACGGCGGCGCAGAACATTTATGGCGTTTGCAGGGCGATTTTACTTTGCGAAAAGCAAACGGAGCCTGGAAATTAGCAAGCTCAAAAGCGTCAACATACTAAATACTGTTATCAAAAAGCTTAAGGAGGATACCATGGAGAATTTGACATTAAACAATGGATTACAATGCCCGGTTATCGGAATCGGAACCTTTATGCTTGCGCCTTCGGACGCTCAAAACAGCGTACGCGAGGCACTGAAAACGGGTTACTCGCTTGTGGATACGGCGAACGCCTATGTCAACGAACGCGCTGTAGGCAGAGGTATCAGGGAAAGCGGACTCAAAAGGGAAGAGGTGTTTATCTCAACCAAGCTGTGGCCTTCCGAATATGAAAACGATAACGCGGTTGAGGAAACACTTGCACGCTTAGGCGTTGACTTTGTTGACCTGCTTTATATCCATCAGCCGGCAGGCAATTGGCTTGCAGGCTACCGTCAGCTTG
>DOUO01000151.1:2398-6616 GCA_003520555.1 Oscillospiraceae bacterium | reverse complement strand
CCGGTTATTCTGCCGCCTGCAACGGTGAATTGAGAACCGCTTACCTCATCGGTGTAGGTGCCGTCGGCAACGGTAGTGGTCGAGTTCAGGTTATAATCTGTGTTTGTCATATTAATAACAACCGCGCCCTTTGTGCCTCTTTGAATCATTACAAGAGAATTTGAGGATTTACCGTTGTTATCCTTAAGATTAAGCTTTCTTACGGGCTCGCCGACCAAGGCGTTTCTGAAATGGTTAACCGCCGAAACCTCGGGACTGCAGAAATTGTCGTCGCCGCGCGCGCCGATTAAGTTGTTGCCCCACTGACTTTTGGTGCTGCTGCCGTTGGGACGGCTGAAAAACAGAGGTGTGGTGTCGCCGCTTGCGCCGATTACCGCCCAGCCGTATCTGACCTTTTGATTGTCGATTGTCCTGTATGTGCCGTCGGCGTAGTTGTCGTGTGATTCAACCCAGGTTACAAGGCTTGACTTATCAACGCCGGTTGCGGAGTAGTCGCCGATTGTTTTGAGCTTTAAAATTCCGTTTGCAAGGTCGGCGCGAAGATTTGCGCCGTATTTTGAGGCGGTAACATGCATGAGCTTTGCGTAAGCGTCAATTCTTTCTCCGTCGCCCTGCAGAATTTCGCCGTACTGGAATTTTGCGCCGTTGTCAAGGATAACATTCCAGAAATTGCTTTTGAAGTCGTGACCGCCAACAACAGCGTCGTCGGAAAGCTCAATATGCTTTGCCGCGTCAAAACGGAAGCCGTCCGCTCCCGCGGCGATGCAGTCCTTAAGATAGGAAAGAATCATTTGCTGAACGTTGGGGTTTTGCGTGTTTAAATCCCAAAGTCCCGTAAGCTTGCCCTGAGTAACCAGATAACGGTTGCTCCAGCTTGTTATTTCAAGAGTGGAGTGAAAAGCGCCGCCGGGGATATTTTTTACGTCGTCCGAAATCGCGCTGTAGGTTGATGTGCAGTGGTTTACAACCGCGTCAACAATAACCTTGATTCCGTACTTGTGCGCCTCGGCGCACATCGACTTGAATTCTTCAAGCGTGCCGAGCTGATAATTGCCGATGGTGTAGTTTACGGGCTGGTACTGATAATACCACTTGCCGTTGCCGTAAAGCTGCATTCCGCCGTTTTCGCCCCTGAAAACTTCGTTTATCGGCGAGGTCTGAACTGCCGAATAACCCGCTTCGGCGATTGTTTTAAGGTTTTCCTTAATGGTGTTAAACGACCAGCACCACGCGTGCAAAATCGCGCCGTCGCCTATGTTTTCGGTCAAGCCGTAGGTATTCGCGGAAGTGTTTGACTGAGGCTTCACCTCAGCGGCGTCCGCGCCGAATACAAACGCCGACGCAAGCAGACACACCGCCATGAATATCGAGAGCGATTTGGTTAAAATGTGTTTCATAACGTCCTCCTTTGAGATAATTAATTATTGCTTTTGTAATATTATATTATCACAAACAAGCGGACAAAATCAACTGTATTTCAAAGTTTTTCCTCAATAAAAAAGCGTGCGCTTTTTCGGCCGTCGCTCGTGCGCACGCAGGGCGCAAAAAAACAGCGGTTTTTACGCCGCTGTCATTTCAGTGTCATTTTAAAATTTCGTCTATAGCGTCCGCCGCTTCGTCAAGGTATCCGCCTTCAAAGGCTTCAATTTTGCCGCTGTCGATTTTTGAAGCGAGCTCGGGATCGATGGGAAGCTTCGCAAGCACGCGCGTGTTGTACTTTTCGGCTATTTCATCAATATGGCTGTTGCCGAAAACGCTGTGTTTTTTGCCGCAGTCCGGACATGTGAAATAGCTCATGTTTTCAACGATACCGAGGATGGGTACGTTCATCATCTCGGCCATTTTAACAGCCTTTTCAACAATCATGCCCACAAGCTCCTGCGGAGAAGCAACCACGATGATACCGTCAACGGGCAGGCTTTGGAAAACGGTGAGTGGGATGTCGCCTGTTCCGGGAGGCATGTCGACAAACATATAGTCAACCTTGTTCCATATTACGTCCGTCCAGAACTGCTTAACCGTGCCGACAATCATCGGGGAACGCCAGACAACAGGGTCGGTTTCCTCCTTGAGAAGCAGGTTGATAGACATAAGCTCGATGCCGGTTTCCGTTACGGCAGGCAAAATTCCGGCTTCCGTGCCCATTGCCTTGTCCGCTACGCCGAAGGCCTTGGGGATTGACGGTCCCGTGATGTCCGCGTCAAGAATTGCGGTTTTTGCGCCGCGGCGGTTGTATGTTACCGCCATGAGCGAGGTGACAAGGCTTTTGCCTACGCCGCCCTTGCCCGACACAACGCCGATTACCTTTTTAACGGAGCTCAGCGAATTCAGCTCCTCAATAAGACTTTCCTTTGAAGGGCAGTTGCTGCTGCAGGAGGAGCAGTCATGATTGCATCCCATATTTTTACCTCATTTCATAATTATATAATATCGTCATAATAAATTTATGCTGTTATAAACTCAGGGTTCGGCATTTACCGAACCCCGCGATAATTTTATCAGGTTTTACGCTGTATCAGTTTTCCTCTACGTAGTCGTCCATCATGTCCTGTTCGTCTTCAAGAGTGTCGGAATTTTCATTTTCACTGATAACATCCTGTTCAACTCCGCCCGAAAGCACCTCGTTTTCACCTTCGGCGTCCGCGGTTTCCTCCGCCTGAAGCTCGAAGCCGCTGAAGAAGGTGTAGGGAATTCCGTAACCGAAGGCTACCGCAGCCAGATAAACAACAATTGAAAAGCTGTTGTTTTCAACAAATACGCTGTGAAGCGGCATGAATTCGCCGATTGAGGCAATCATGATGTAGAGCGTGGGGAGTACAAGGATAATAAGTGTAAGCGGTGAAAAGCGCCTAACAGCCTTGCCGTCGCCGACTCTGGTGGCGTAAAAGAGCAGCAGACCGAACACCGCGCATACCGCGAGGGTTATGATTTGTCCGATCGGGCTCTGAACTGTTTTTGTGAACTGTGAAAAGAAATTTGCGCAAACAATAAACGCGATAAGAAGAAAAGCCGAGAAAAACAGATTGATATTTTCTCTTTTATCGGGTTTTTTCATTACAAATACCTCCAAAATAAAGCTATATACACTTTACCACAATTTATTTAAAAATTCAAGGGGATTTATGCTATTTTTGTTTGCGCCTTGCGGCAAAGCACGCCCAGCCGCCGTCAAGGTGTTCCTCAACGATGTCAAAATATTTGCTTACCTCGGCTTTTACCTCGTCGGAACGGGTATCAATTATGCCGCTCATGACATATACGGCGTCGTCCTTCATGAAGTCGCGCACGCCTTTTGACAAAAACATAATTGCGTCGGCTACTATATTTGCCAGCACAATGTCATATTTGCCCTCAACCTTGTCGGTAAAACTGCCGCAAACGGCTGTAAATCGGTTTTGCACGCCGTTCAGCGCGGCGTTTTCCGCGGCTGTGCGCACCGCGACCTCGTCAATGTCAACTCCCACGGCCTTGTTCGCGCCTAAAAGCAGAGCGGAAATACCAAGTATGCCGCTGCCGCAGCCTACGTCAAGCACGTCGTCGCCGGGCTTCATGTATTTTTCGCACATTTCAAGGCAAAGACGCGTGGTTTCATGACCGCCTGTGCCGAAGGCAAGCCCGGGGTCGATTGTAAGGGCAACCCTTTTTCCCGCGTCGTAATTTTCGTACCAGCTCGGAACAATCATAAGCTTTTCGCCGACGGCGAGCGGCTTGTAATACTTTTTCCAGTTGTTGCGCCAATCCTCCTCGGCGCAGTCAAGCAGCTCGATTTCGTGCTTTATTCCTTCGCTTTTGTAGCGTTCGCTTAAAAACTGAACCGCCTCGGCAGGAGATACGCCGGGCTCAAGATATATGTGAACAAAAGCTTTGCTTCTGTCCTTTTTAAGCAAATCCTCGTCGATGAGGTCAATATGCGCGATTTCGTCAACCTCCTGCTCCAGGTTTCGGTAATCCTCAATGTAAATACCGTACGGAACAACGACGTTGGCTATGTCGCCGGCTTTATCAATATCCGCGGCGTTAACCGCAATTTTTATTTCAGTCCAATTATTCATATCAGTCGTTAAACATTTTCTTTAACTTGTCAAAGAAGCTTCTGCGCTTTGCGTAGTTCTTCTCTGTGGTAGAGTTTTCAAACTGGCGAATCATGTCCTTTTGCTTATTGTTGAGGCTTTTGGGAATTTCAACCACAACTCTTACATACTGGTCGCCCTTGCCTTT
>DOUO01000151.1:0-2238 GCA_003520555.1 Oscillospiraceae bacterium | reverse complement strand
GTGACCTCCGCGCCGAGCACAGCTTGCGAGAAGGTGATGGGCATATCGCACCAGACGTCGTCGCCCCGGCGTTCAAAAATGCTGTGGCTCCTTACGTTTACATAAACATGCAAATCGCCCGCGGGGCCGTTGTTGTGACCTGCGTTGCCGTGACCGCCTACGTTTAATATCTGCTGGTCGCGGATGCCTGCCGGAATTTGAACGTCAACCGTGCGGCTTTTGCGCTGTCTGCCGGAACCGCTGCATTTGCGGCACGGGGTTTCAATAATTTTTCCCTTGCCGTGACACGCGTCGCAGGAGCGCTGGGTTTGAACAACGCCGAAGGGCGTTCTTTGGTTAATCGTTACGCGTCCCGAACCGCCGCACGCCGTACAGGTTTTCGGCTGAGTACCGGGCTGCGCGCCTGTGCCGTGACAGTCGCCGCAGGTTACCACGCTGTTGTAGCTGACGGTTTTTGTGCAGCCCTTCGCGGCTTCCTCAAAGCTTATTGTAACGCTTGTTTCGATATCGCTGCCGCGCATAGGAGCGTTTGCGTTTCCGGAGCGTCTGCCGCCGAAGCCGCCGAAGAAGCTTGAGAAGATGTCGTCTATATCAATACCGCCGCCGAAGGGGCTTCCGCCTCCCGCTCCCGCGCCGAAGTTGGGGTCTACGCCCGCGTGACCGAACTGGTCGTAACGCGCTTTCTTTTCACTGTCCGAAAGCACCTCATAGGCTTCGTTAACCTCCTTGAACTTCTCCTCGCATTCCTTGTCGCCGGGGTGAAGGTCGGGATGGTACTTCTTTGCGCTTTTACGGTACGCTTTTTTTATTTCATCCTCGCTCGCGCCCTTGCCGACGCCAAGCACTTCGTAATAATCTCTCTTATCTGCCATTGTATGTCCTCCGATTTAGTTCGGTGAATATAGAAACACACGCCGAAAGGAGCTGTTGCCGGCAGCTCCTTTCTGCATTTATATAACAATCAGTTGTTGTCAACATCTGTGAAATCAGCGTCGTAAACATTACCGTCGCCGCCGTTGCCGGGATTTGCGCCGGCGCCGGGATTAGCGCCCATGTCGGGTGCGCCGGGCTGAGGATTCTGCTGGGGAGCAGCCTGCTGATAAAGCTTTGAGGAGATTTCGTAAAGGCTCTTTTGCAAGTCCTCCTTGGCAGTATTGATAATGCCCGCGTCGTTCTTTGAAATTGCTTCCTTGACAGCGGCAACCTTTGTATTGATTGTGCTCTTGTCCGCTTCGTCAAGCTTGTCGCCGTTTTCATTTACAAGCTTTTCCGCCTGATAAGCAAGGTTTTCAGCCTCGTTCTTGGCGTCAACCTCTTCGCGGCGCTTTTTATCCTCCGCGGCATACTGTTCGGCGTCCTTAATAGCCTTGTCAATGTCCTCCTTGCTCATGTTTGTGGAGGAAGAAATTGTAATTTTCTGCTCCTTGCCTGTGCCGAGATCCTTAGCTGATACATTAACAATACCGTTTGCGTCGATGTCGAAGGTAACTTCAATCTGCGGAACGCCGCGCATTGCGGGAGCGATGCCTGTGAGGGCAAACAGACCGAGCTGCTTGTTGTCGCGCGCGAATTCACGCTCACCCTGAAGAACGTTGATTTCAACCTGAGTCTGGTTGTCTGCGGCAGTTGAGAAGATTTGGCTCTTCTTGGTGGGGATTGTGGTGTTTCTGTCAATAATCTTTGTCATAATGCCGCCCATGGTTTCAACGCCGAGTGAAAGCGGAGTAACGTCGAGGAGGAGAAGTCCGTCAACCTCGCCGCCGAGAACGCCTGCCTGGATTGAAGCGCCGATGGCAACACATTCGTCGGGGTTAATGCCCTTAAACGGTTCTTTGCCGATAAGCTTCTGAACAGCCTCCTGAACAGCCGGAATTCTTGAAGAACCGCCTACCATGAGAACCTTGTCAATCTGACCGATTTGCAGTCCCGAGTCTGAAAGAGCCGAACGAACCGGACCCATTGTAGCTTCAACAAGGTCTGCGGTAAGCTCGTTGAACTTAGCTCTTGTAAGAGTGAGGTCAAGGTGCTTGGGACCTGTCTGGTCAGCTGTAATAAACGGAAGGTTGATTGATGAGGTTGTTACGCCCGAAAGCTCAATCTTTGCTTTTTCCGCGGCTTCCTTAAGGCGCTGCATAGCCATTTTGTCGCTTGAAAGGTCAATGCCTGTTTCGGTTTTAAACGAAGCAACCATCCAGTCGATGATTCTCTTGTCAAAGTCGTCGCCGCCGAGACGGTTGT
>DOUO01000122.1 GCA_003520555.1 Oscillospiraceae bacterium | reverse complement strand
ACATCAGTTGTTTTTCTTATTATCCCTTTATTATATTATCTCAGCGTTCTCATTCCATCAATTGGACACAGCTTTTATTATTATTTTATTACAAAACAAAAACAGGCGGACGGGATTTCCTGTGAAAGCCGTCCGCCTGCGCGGTTAATTGATTATATTGTAGTTTATCTCATGCCGCCCTGAATGTTTTCACGCATTTGACCGCCGCGCATGCCGCCGCCCATGCCGCCGCCCATACCGCCGAACTGATTGGTGATATCGTCGGTTTCTGTGCCGTTGACAATAATTGTGCCGCCGTTCTTCTTGGCCTCTCCGTCATAGTCAAAGGGTGACTGAGCGTTGATGCTGATTGTGCCGCCGTTGATGTAAATGTTGCCGTTTGAGTCAACGCCGTCGGTGTCGCCCTGACCCATGGTGATTGCAGTTTCGCCGCCGTTAAATTCAACTGTCGGAGTTGAATTATTGGATTTTTGCGCCGCGTTGATACCGTCGTCACTTGCTTCAATGGTAATCTTGCCGCCGTTAATCTTGATGTATGTGCCCTCAATGCCTTCAGCCGCGCTTGCGTTAATTGTGCCGCCGTCAATTGTAACGGTTGTTATTGCGTGGATACCGTCGTCGCCGGCGGTAACATTCAGCGTGCCGCCCTTCATATAGAAGCTGCCTTGTGTTGCGTCGTCGCTGTTGTCGGCATGAACGCCGTCCTTTGAAGTCTTTATGGTAATGCTGCCGTCAGCTATTGCCAGCATATCGTTAACCTCAAGTCCGTCAGAAGCACATTCAATGTTGATTGTGCCGCCTGTAATTTTCAGGTCGTCCTTTGATGTAACGCCGTTATCGCTTGAGCTGATATTTAATGTGCCTTTGCCGTTGATTACCAAATCATCCTTTGAAAATATAACCGCGTCGGTGTTTGTGTCGCCGTCGGCTGTAAAGCTTCCCGAAACAGTCAGGGTGTTGGTTGAACCGTCGGCGGTTGTAACAAATACTTTGTCCGCGTTCTTTACATAAATGCAGGGAGCGGAATCATTGGTGATTGAAGCGGAATCCAGCACAAGCTGAACCTTTGCGTCGTCTGCTGCTTCAACGGTGATTGTGACGTTTTTGGCGCTGCCCTTTATTATATAAACGCCTTCTTCAGTGATTTTAATGTTTTCGCCGTCGCTTAAATTATAGGTTTTGGCGTTTGATGTGTCGGCTGTCTGCTCCAAATCCCGGCTTGTGAAGATTTCATCAGAGCTACCGCTGCTTTCCGATTTGCTTGAGCTATCGTTTATATTTGTATTTGTAACCTTGGTTTCAGCGTCGGACGATTGCGCGCTTGAGCTTGACGCCGATGACTGCGAACCGCCTGTTGAGCATGCTGTGAACGACGCTGTGATGATTGCCGCCATAATTAATACCATAAGTTTCTTTTTCATAATCAAATCCTCCGTTCTGTTGTTTTTGTAAGACTTTTATCTTACTGTGGCTATATTGTAGAACCGAAAACTTAAACAAACCTTAAAATTTTTAAAAATTAGTAAATTTATTTATTATCGATAACTTGTATAAAAAATACAATATTACTTGACAAAATTTGATAATTATGCTAATATCAAATTGGTACAAAACGTGTACAATTTATTTAAGGAGGAACGAACATGGGCAAATTTGTTGTAAAGGAAACCGCTAACGGCGGATTTAAGTTTGATTTAAAGGCAGGCAACGGTGAGGTTATTGCGTCCTCTCAGATTTATAAGTCTGAAAAGGCGTGTCTTGCCGGCATTGACAGCGTAAAAGCTAACTGCGCCGCTGATGTTGAGGATCAGACAGTTGAAAACTTTGAGGTAAAAAAACACCCGAAGTATGAAATGTATACCGACAAAGCCGGCGAAATTCGTTTCCGCCTAAAGGCAAAGAACGGTGAAATAATTGCTACCTCCGAGGGCTACAAGGCTAAGGCAGGCGCGCTTAACGGCATTGCAAGCATTGGCAAAAACGCTCCCGACGCGGAAGTAGTAAAATAATATTAAAAATCGTAAGTCATTGAATAAACCGGGCAGACAGTGTTTCGCAAGAGAAATCCTGTCTGTCCGGTTTGTTATTTTACAATTATTCTATTCTGCCTTGATTTTAACAAATTGCTCCTGCATGTAAGCGTAAACGTCGTCGTCAACGTCCGAGAAAACATAGCACTTATCAAGATATTCATCGCTCGGAATGGTAAGCTCCGAATTTTTGATGTCGTCGGGAAGAAGCTTGATCGCTTCGTCGTTGGGACATCCGTAGCGCAGGTATTTACAGTTTTCAGCCGCGATTTCGGGCTTCTGCATGAAGTTAATGAACGCTTCGGCATTTTCCTTATTAGCGCAGCAGGTGGGAATACAGAACGCGTCATAGAAAAGGTTTGAGCCGTAATCGGGGAGAACATAATCAAGATTTTTGTTTTCCTCCATCATAACGGCAATATCGCCGGCATAGTAAGGCGCGATTGCCGCCTGGCTTCCTTCCATTTCGTTGAACACACGATCCATTACATAGCTTTTAAGCAGCGGTTTTTGTTCCTTAAGCTTTTGCGCGGCCTTGTCAATATCCGCCTTAGTGCTTTTTGCGGGGTCAATGCCCAGCGTCTGCATCGCAATCGCCATCGCGTCGCGGCTGTTGTTAATCATAAGTATTTCGCCCTTAAGATTTTTGTCCCACAGCGCGTCCCAGTTTTTCGGCTTTGTTTTAACCTTGGTTTTGTCATAAACCAAAGCGGTAACGCCCCAGTTTGAACAAACCGTGTATTTGCCGTCCGGGTCGCAGGCAAGGTTTTTAAAACGGCTGTTGAGATATTTGTAGTTGGGAATGTTGTCGTAGTTTAATTCAAGCAGCATGTTTTCTCGAATAAGCTTGCTGACCATATATTCCGAAGGAACAATTACATCATAACTGTCGTTGCTGCTTTTGAGCTTGTTGTAAAGCTCTTCGTTTGTTGAGTAAGTTGTGTAGTTAACCTTGATGCCGGTTGCTTTTTCGAACTCGTCAACAACGTCCAAAAGGTCGTCCTCGCCGTTGGCAAGATATTCGTCCCAGTTGTAAACGTTGACCTCACCCTTGCTTTCGGTTTTTGAACCGCAGCCGGTGAAGTATACGGCTGTGAATGACAGCATAGCCGCGCAAAGAATTGCGCTCAAAATTTTTTTCATAATAACCTCCGTTTGTTTTTATTTTCCGCTTTTAGCTCTTTCCTCGCGTCTGTCGTGAACGTTTATTATTATCATAATAATCAAAATAGCGACAAACAAAATGGTGGAAAGCGCGTTTATTGTCGGCGGAATTTTACGTCTAAGCATTGCGTAAATTTCGGTGCTCAGATTTTGGAACTTGGCGCCCTGCGTAAAGTGGGTAATGATAAAATCGTCAAGTGAATATGTAAAGCTCATTAAAAAGCCCGAAACAATACCCGGCATAAGCTCGTGAATTACTACCTTGAAAAACGCCTGAAACTGGTTGCATCCCAAATCAAGCGCCGCGTCGTAAATACTTTCATCCATGCGCCTGATTCGAGGAATAACGTTTAGCACTACAAACGGTACACAGAAGCATATATGCGAAATAAGTACCGTTACGTAGCCCATCTCAAAGTGAAAAATGTTGCCCAAAAAAGCAAAAAGCAGCATGAGCGAAACACCCATTACTATGTCGGGCGAAATGATGGGGATATTGGAAACGTTTTGAATAACTGCTCTTTTTTTGCCCTTGAAGTTATTAATGCCGATAGCTGCCGCGGTTCCCAAAATTGTAGCGAAAATCGAAGCCAGCAGGGCAATGCTGAGCGTGTTCATAAGCGCGCCTATAATGGCCTTGTCCTCAAAAAGCTCTCCGTACCATTTCAGCGAAAAGCCTTTCCATACTACGGTTTTGCCTTTGTTGAACGAGTTAATAATCATTACCGCGATGGGGGAGTAGAGGAAAATCAAAATAAGCGCGATGTAAATCTTGGTGAAAACACCGTTCTTTTTCTTTGTCACGCAATCGCCTCCTCGTCGCCAAAGAGGTTCATTATGACAAGAAATATAAATATGAACACCATCATCACAAGCGAAATAGCCGCGCCTGTGTTTTGGTCTGTCCAAAAGATGTTGTCAATAACGTCGCCTATCATTATATCGTCGGTTCCGCCGAGATACTGCGAAACAAGGAAGGTGCTTGCGCTCGGCACAAAAACCATTGTGATACCGGATATGATGCCGGGAATGCTCAGCGGAAAAATGACCTTGCGGAAAACCGCCGGATTGCTTGAGCCCAAATCCTGAGCCGCCTCTATCAAGCCGCCGTCGATTTTGCTCATAACGGTGTAGATGGGAAGCACCATAAACGGCAGATATTCGTAAACCATGCCCGCTACAACCGCGGCGGTGTTGCCGATGTAAGTGCTGTGGATTCCGAGCATTGAAAGCGCCGTGTCAATGGGGCCGTTCTTTTGCAAAAGGATAATCCACGCGTAGATTCTCAGCAGAAAATTCATCCACATGGGAATCATTATCATCATAATAAAAGTTTTTTGGCCGGATTTTTTCATCCGCGTCATCATGTACGCCAACGGATATGCCAGCACAAGGCAAATCGCGGTGGATATCAAAGCTATCAGCAGTGACTTTACAAAAACATTTGAGTAGTAAAAAGCCTTTTCAAAGCTTTGAAGCGAAAAATTGCCCTGCTTGTCGGTAAAGGCGCTGATGCCGATCATAACAATCGGAATCATTGTAAATACCAGCATCCATATTATATATGGTATGGTAAGCTTGCGCGATTTCATTCTCAGCCCTCCTTTTCAGGCGAGGCAAGAACTTTAAATTCCGCCTTTGAAAAATCAAAGTGAAGCGGTACATAGGTGGCAACCTGCTCGTCAATATCGCTGAGCATAAGCCATCTGCGCTCGTCGGATTCAAGAATAATCTCGTTGTGTTCTCCCTTATAAACCACAGACTCAATGTAAACGTCGTTTAAATCACCTTCGCCGTCGCCGGCAATTGAAAGCGCTGAAGGGGGAAGAGTAATTCTGAGCACGGTGCCTTCCGGGAAACAGCGGTTTTTAACCGTTACGGTTTCGTCCTCAAGCTTAAACTCAAAATAGTTTTCGGATTCGTTCGCGTAGGAAACCTTCGCGTCAAACGAGTTGTTGTAAAACGGCAGCAGCTTGTTCATAATCTGAATGTTAAACGGAATAACGCTCATGCCGACCGTGCTGCCGATTTCAGCCGACTTGGTTGAGTGAACCAATATTTCGCACTTGCCGCACAGCACGCTCATTTCATAATGAACGCCTTTGAAAACGGAGCTTTGAACCACGCCCGTAAGCTGTCCCTTTTCGGGAGAAGTGATTTCAATGTCCTCCGGACGGATGACAACATCAACCTCAGTATTTTTGCCGAAGCCCTTGTCAACACATTCAAGCTCCTTGCCCAAAATCCGTATACGGCAGTCGTCAATCATAGTGCCGTTTAATATGTTTGCCTCGCCGATAAAGTCGGCAACAAA
>DOUO01000120.1 GCA_003520555.1 Oscillospiraceae bacterium | reverse complement strand
CGCGTGCCCGGAATAACAAAGCGCAAAAATAAAGCGGCGAACCTGAGTTCACCGCTTTACGCCAATATCCGGAAATAATTTATTCAATTATTCAGCCTGTGCTTCAGCTTCCTTAAGCTTAGCGAAGCACTCGCTGCAGTAATAGCTCTTACCCTCCATAGGCTTAAAAGGAATTCTTGCCGGGCCGCCGCATGCAGCGCAAACAGTTTCATGATATTCTCTGCCTGCTTTAGCTGCTTCTTTACGCGCCTGACGGCATTCCTTGCAACGCTGGGGCTCGTTTTCGAAGCCTTTTTCAGCGTAGAATTCCTGCTCGCCTGCAGTGAAAACGAATTCGTTACCGCATTCCTTGCAAGTGAGTGTCTTATCTTCGTACATTGGTTTCTACCTCTCTTTGAAACTCAGATTTGTCCATGGGACATATATTTACACTGAAAAGTCAGTATAAGCCGCGTGCCTTGCGCCTCACCCTTTGAAGCGCGTTGTCAACGGAGGATTCGGATTTTCCAAGCCTTGAGGCAATTGCCCTGTAGCTTAAGCCGGAAGCATAAAGCATAAGGGTTTGGTATTCCAAGTCAGATAAAAGGGATTTTAGCCTTAACTGCACAGAAGCAAGCTGTTCCTTATCCATAATTAACTCCTCGGGAGTCTGAGCGTTGTCCTCAAGCTGTTCCGAAAGTCCGTCGATTTGAACCAGCGCCGAATCCGGCACGGTTTTTTTTGTGTTCATACGCCTGATAATAGATATAAATCTGCGTTCAACAACAACTGACATATATGATTTAAAGGAAACGGTGCTACTATCGTCATAGCTCTTGCACGCCGACAAAAGACCCAACAATCCCTCCTGGATAAAATCGTTATGCTCATAGCCCTGCACGCTGTAGCGCCTTGCCATGAAGCCGATTTTCCCGAGGTAGCGTCTTACAAGCTCGTCAAAAGCGCTGTCGTCGCCGCGGCGGCAAAGCGTGGCAAGCGAGCTGTCGGACTGCGTTGAGTAAGCGGAAAAATTTTTGCTCATTTGCTCACCCCAACACAAATAGTCTATTATCTATAACAAAATTGTATTACATATTAACGCAAAAGTCAATGTTTTTTTGATTTTTCATTTATATTGCCATAAAAATATATCATTATTTATGCAAAATACATAATGATTATTTATTGCTTAATGAACAATTTGTATTGTTTTGTTTAATAAAACATGGTATACTATAATATAATAACGCAAACCGTTAATTTAAACGGTTATTTATTACAAGTTCGGGTTATTTGTCTATAATAATTTTTTGTTATTTTCGTTTTTCGGAGGAAATATGGTTATCAGGTGCACAAGCTTTGGCATAAACGGAATTGACGGCTACCGCGTTGAGGTTGAGGCGGCAATGCAGTCGGGACTGCCGGCGATTGATTTGCTGGGCTTGCCCGACGCCGCGGTTAAGGAAAGCCGCGACAGGGTTAAGAGCGCGATGCGCAACTGCGGGCTTAAGCTTCCGTCGGCGCATTTTATTTTTAACCTTGCGCCTGCCGACATCAAAAAGGAAGGCCCCGTGTACGATTTGCCGATACTTGTTAACCTTATGGTTTTAAGCGGTTATGTTACCGCGGACGTTTCAAAGCTCGCGTTTCTGGGCGAGGTAAGCCTTACGGGCAAGGTGCGCGGTGTAAACGGCGTGCTTCCCATGACAATCAGTGCTCAGCAGTGCGGCATACAAAAGATATTTGTACCCGAAGAAAACGCGCGCGAGGCGGCTGTTGTAAGCGGAATCGAGGTTTACGCCGTGAGCGGCATTGTTCAGCTGCGCGATATGCTTAACGGCGAAATCAATGCCGAGCCTTTGACGCTTTCACGGGACGAAAAGGCGGCAAAGGACAGATTTGTTCCCGATTTTTCACAGGTAAAGGGACAGCAGGAGGCAAAGCGCGCGATGGAGATTGCCGCTGCCGGAGGCCACAACATTTTGCTTATCGGCCCTCCCGGTTCGGGCAAGAGCATGCTTGCGAAGCGTCTGCCGTCAATTTTGCCCGACATGACCTTTGACGAGATGATTGAGACCACAAAAATACACTCGATTTCCGGAAATTTAAACGGCGGCGGACTTATTACCGTGCGGCCGTTCCGTTCTCCGCACCACAGCGTTACGGCTGTCGGGCTCGGCGGCGGCGGAACCGGAACAATACGTCCGGGCGAGGTTTCGCTGGCGCACAACGGCGTGCTGTTTTTGGACGAGCTGCCCGAATTTACGCGGGGAGCGCTTGAGGTGCTGCGGCAGCCGGTTGAGGACGGTCAGATTACGCTTTCGCGTTCCGGTCAGAACTGCACTTTTCCGTGCAGCTTCACCCTTGCGGCGGCAATGAACCCCTGCCCCTGCGGATATTTCGGCGACCGAAACCACGCCTGCAACTGTACGGAAGGAAAAATCCACCGCTATTTAAGCAAGATTTCAGGACCGCTGCTTGACCGCTTTGACATTCACGTTGAGGTGCCGGCGGTGAAGTTTGAGGAGCTGAGGAGCAGCGAGAAAACCGAAACCTCGGCGGACGTTAAAAAGCGCGTAAACGCTGCAAGGGAAATTCAGCAAAACCGCTACAAAAACAGCAAAACCTCCTGCAACGCCAAAATCAACGCGGAGCAGTTTGAAAAGTACTGCGTAATTGACAGGCAGGCGGAGCGGACGCTGAAAAATTCGTTTGAAAGCCTGGGAATGACCGCAAGGGCTTACGACAGGGTGCTTAAGGTAGCGCGGACGATTGCGGATTTGGAGCAGAGCGAGGTAATTAACGCCGCCCACGTGCTTGAGGCGGTGCAGTACCGCAGTCTTGACAGGAAATACTGGAACAGATAAGGCGTTGCCGCTTCGGTTTTGCCAAATTCCGCAGCAATCCGCAAGGTTGCAATATAATTAAATTTGTGTTACAATTAATAAAATACAAAACAGGAGGTTTTCAGCATGGAAATTACCAAGAATTCAATTATCGGCGACGTACTTGACCAACATCCCGAAACAGCTCAGCTTTTTTTGAGCATCGGCATGCACTGCCTCGGATGTCCCGCGTCACGCGGCGAAACAATTGAGGAAGCCTGCATGGTTCACGGCGCCGACGCGGACGCCCTTGTTGAAGCTCTTAACGGAGCTTTGGCTTAATGAGCGGCAGATGCCCTCAGCTTGACAACAGATTAATGCTTTGCGCGCGTTTTGTGCGCCGCGGCGCAAAATTGGCTGACATCGGCACAGACCATGCCTATTTACCGGTGTGGCTGTGCCGTAACGGCATTTGCCCAAAGGCGGTTGCCGCCGACGTCAACCCCGAACCCCTTGAACGCGGAAGGCTTACTGTTGAACAGGCAGGACTTGAAAGCGTTATCAGCCTGAGGCTGAGCGACGGCTTGAAGCGGGTTGAAGCCCGCGAAGCCGACGATATTGTGATTGCCGGCATGGGCGGCGAGCTGATTGCCGACATTATTTTGAGCTGCGGTTTTTCACGCGACGGTGAAAAACGCTTTATTTTGCAGCCCATGACCAAAAGCGAGGAGCTTGTGCGCTCGCTTTATGAAAACGGATTTGAGATTTTGGCTCAGGACTGCTGCGAGGCAGCCGGAAAATGCTACACGGTTATGTCCGTGGCGTACACCGGACAAACCTTCGGCGCGGACGAGCCTTTTTATTATTTGGGAAAGCTTAACCCTTCCTATCCCCTTCACCGCAGGTTTTTGCAAGGCCACATTGAACGGCTGCGCAAAAAAGCCATCGGCGACAAACACTGCGGCGAAATTGCGGACGAATTGGAAAAGACTTTAAACGGGGCTTAAGCAAGTAAGGGTGAAAACATGACTAAGGTTTCAGACATATTAAAATATTT
>DOUO01000070.1 GCA_003520555.1 Oscillospiraceae bacterium | reverse complement strand
CTTTGCGTTTATTATTGATTCCTGCGCGGATACAGCTAACGAAAGAACTTCTTACACAGGCTTCTGGCAAGCTGCTTCGGCAAAAGGTTAATCGTTTTTGGAAATGATTAATCGCCTATTTAAAATGTGATTAATTCGCAGCATAAGGACGCCCCGGCCATTTGTCGGGGCGTTTTTGCGCGCAAAAATATTACTATTGAAATGTACAAAAAATTATGATATAATCAGCTTTATAAGGGGCTGTTCTTATATGAATATGAAAAAAAAGATAATTATTTTAGTTGCCGTAATAGCTGCGGTAGGTATTGCGGCAGGTTCATTTACTATATTAAAAAGAGCTAACAATATCACAAACAGCGTTGAACAAATGAAACAAAAAGCCGAAGATTTTTACAGGAAGGGCGACCTGTCAAAGGCAATATATCAAATGGCGATGTATTGCGAAAACAATGACGCCGACGCGGAAGCCGTGGTTAAGCTCGGCGACTGGTACGGCGAATCAGGCGATGATAATAACGCGCAAAAAAGCTACAAGAAGGCTATAGACATACTTGCCGAAGCAGATGATACCTCGATTTACGCCAACAGCGGCGCTAAGGCTCCCGATAATAACGGATTTACCATTGAAATATCCCCTGCCGTAAGGTATACCAAGAATATGAAGCTTGTTTTTACGGGGGAAAACATTACTCCCGCAAAAACCGCGGACGGCAAGGTTGATTCCAACACTCCCAAACTGAAAAACACAGATTCATATAAAACAACAGGTTGGTTTTATGTCAGCCCTCAAATGAAAAATCTCACCCTAAGCGGAGATTTTAACACGGCGATATGGCAGTTCCAAACCTTTAACGACGATTATTTGGTTCAAAATAACAACCTTAATTACAAGAAAAACCAGTCAGTGCGCTTTGACAATAATTCGTATGACACGGTATCCGTGCCGGACAAAACATTCAGGGCAAGGGTAACGTATTTCGACAAGGAAATTACCGACTCCGAAGCCAAGGGCAAGGATATACTCATTACCGCCGGCAAAATCCCCGACGGCTACACCGATTATAAAAATCAGGTGTTTTCAATACCGGATTTGTCGCAGGGCGACAGCGTAACATTCGCTGACGGCGAATGGAAACTGAAAACAACCGACGGTGAAAAAAAGCTTAACCTTGACGCTCCGGTTATCGGCAAGGGTATGTACTGTTATGTTGTCGGCGATTTGTGCGGCAAGGTTAAAATCAATTATAAAAAAGCAGACGAAGCCGCCGACGGCGACAAAACAAAAATTTACGGCGTAAAATTTTCAAATGTCGGTACGGTTTCATCCTGCGAACGCAAGAACGACTCCGCGGGAATGAATTTTGACTATAAAATAGGCTCCGAATGGGCGCTGGGCACCGGAAACGATTTTGACAAAGCCTACCCGTGGTGCGACATGAAGCTTTGTGCCGTCACCGAGGACAGCGACGGCAAAAAGCAGGTTGTTTATTCAGACGAAAAGGAATTTGCCGCGGACGGCTCAAAGGGCAACGTTATGGTTGAAATCCCTAAGTTTTACATCAGGCGCGTTGTAAGCGACCGCGCTGAGGCAATATATGTTTCGGGCATGCGGCACGAGGGCTTTTCCGTTGAGCCGGTGTTCCGCGACAGCAACGGCGACGAGCTTGACAAGGTGTATGTTTCGGCGTACTTCGGCTCGGAACAAGACGGAAAAATCGTCAGCAAAAGCAATGCTTATCCTGTGCTTATGTTAAAATATAAACAAACGCTTGATATGGCAAGGCAAAACGGCGGCGGGTTCAGTGAAATGAGCTTTTCAATGGTTTCCGCACTGCAAAAGCTGTTTTTGGTTGAAACAGGCACAATAGATTCATCGTCAATTATCGCGGGCGATACATTTAAGTATTATTTCACGGAGTCTGATTCCAAGGAAAAAAGCGGCTACGCTTATGAATCCGATGAAAAGACAAATTCAATCAAGGTGTATAGAACCATCGGAACCGAAAAAATCACCGAAGGCTCGGACATTGTAATTTTTGACGGTTGGGACGATTATTCAAATGCAAAATCCGTAAAGCGCGGAGTAACCGCTGTTTCTCAGAACGAGGAGTATATCAAGATTGAATTTGACGGCGACCCGATTAATGTTAACAAGGACAAAACCGCTGTTTCAAACATTCCGGAAAAAACGGGCAAAACCGAAAGCATCGATTATTGCACGGGAACCTTGAATGGTGAAACCGGCAAGGTTTCGTTCAAGTACAGAAATATCGAAAACCTTTACGGAAGCGCTCTTGTTATGCTTGATAACGACGCTTATGTTAAGGACAAACGCCTGTATATAGAAACAGGGGACGATACAATTTCCGTCAACGACGACATTGTTGTTCAGGATAAAGACTTGTCCGACTACACAAACGTAAACACTAATGAGTGCGTACGGAAAATGACTTTTGACAGCAGCTATCCGTCCGCAATGCTTCCTTCCGCGGTTGGCGGCGGCGCGTCCTCGCTCAGCGGTTACGGCGACTTTTGGCAATATACCGGCGCAAAGAACACGCAGTACAACCTTTGCTACGGCGGAGCGGATGATAACGCCAGAATTGCCGGAGTTTTCCAGCTTCGCGCCCTGTTCATGGGTGAAAGATACAGGATCGGCTTCGTTTCCGCAAGGATAATGTATAAATAATTTTATAAAAAAGGTTGGCTCAAAAATGAACCAACCTTTTTAATTTACGTCAAGTTATTTCTTTTTTATTTTTTTCAAAACCTTACCCTTAAGGTTCTTAAGCTCCTTGCGGCTGAACATCAGGAATATGCTCAGCGCGTATCCCAACACGCCCGACGCAAGACAGCCGATTATAAGCTTTATCCATGTATTCATGGGGAAAAAGCTTTTTATTACAAAGAATACCGCGGCTATAACGACGAAGCAAATCCAGCTTCTTATAATAGCAGGGTAAAATACGGTCTTTTTCTGTTTAAGCAGATAAGCCGAATAAATCGGCACAAAAATCAGCGAACGCAGACTCATCAGCAAAGAGCTGATTCCCGCAATGAAAAACGCCTTGTATGTGGGCGAAAAGTCCGTGAAGTTCACAATCAGTATTACCGAAAGCGTACTGACTATACCTACTCCCAACGCCACCAATACCGGAACCTTAAGCTTGTTAAATACGGAGTTGAGCATGGTGAGCGCCTGTGTGTGCGCGGTAAAAAGGTACATTATTACGGTCAAAACCGAAATAATCTGTATCGTGTTAATTTCATCGGGGGTTTTGGACGGCTGCCACAGTGTATAAAACTCATGGCCGAAAACTATAAAGCCCGCAAGCGGAACCGTCATTATAAAGCTCTGTATTTTTGAGGTGAAGTTTACCTCCTCAACAAGCCCCTTCATGTCGTTCTTTGCGTACAGTATAGTGTAATGCGGTGCAAATACGCTTGAAAGCTGATTGATTAAAATCGCGATACTTTGAGGTACTGTTTTTGCGATTGACATAAGTCCCATCAGCGTAGCGCCGAGGGTGACATTGCAAATCAGCAAATCCAGGCCGGAAAGCAGAATGTTGCTCAGCTGAGCCAGCGACATCCACATTCCCGAAGCGATAATCATTTTTACCATTGAAAGCTTAAAGTCGCGGAAATTGGTCTTAATTTCCGGCAGCAGCCTTCTTTTAACGGTTATGTTTGCAAGCAGCAAAAACAGTCCGCTTCCAAGGGACGCCAGCGCAATAAAATACAGCTGGGGGGAAAACAGCGTAAACAGCCCGACAATCATGGCAACCTTGATAAGGTTGGATATGATATTGCGGATGTAGTTGATTTCCAGACGGTTCTTTACAAAAGGCGCGGTTGTAAAAATTGCCGTTACAACGCTGACAACATAGGTTAAAAACGTCAGAGCAAACGTGATTTTTACGTTTGTAACAAGGTGCGGCGGAACGTTTAGGATAACGTCGATATACGCCGTCAAAAATCCCGAAGCCACAAGCATAACGGCGGCAAGGAACAAATCGGCAATCAGCACCGAGTTAAAAATTGTAGTCGCCTTTTTTAAATTTCCGCGGTGGTATTCAACGGAAATAAATCTGCCTGCCATTGAGTTAAGCGCGGCGGTGATGATGGTTGCGTATTGGACAAAGTTGTTCGCAAGGCCGATAAAGCCGTAAGCTTCGGTACCGAGCGAAGAAACCAGATGCGGAGTCAGAAAAAAGTTTATACCAATAGTAACGCCAAAGGCGATTATACTTGATATAATGTTAACAGACATCTGTTTTTGGGTGGATTTTGGTTTTTCGGACATTATATCATCCTTTGCAGTTTTCGGCGGTCAGGCAAATTATCATCCGTAAATATCCTGCTTAACCTCCGCAATATATGTTTTTGCGGCTTGTCTGAGCTCGTCCAGCTTACTTTCCGCGTAATCCCAGTCGGTTTTTACATCGGTTTCGGGGTATGACGCTGCGGTAATTTCTCTGCCGGTCACCCGAAGCCTTTGAAGCAGCTGTTCGGAACGCACGTTTCTTGTGCCCTGCGTGTCAAACTCAATAAAAAAGTTCTTGTGATAAATCAACGAAAACGCCGTGGCGTGGAAAGAATTTGTAACCACATATTCCGCGTTTTTAATCAGCCATACAAACTCGTTTGCGGAAACAGGGTCAATATATGTAACGCCGTCAACATGATGGCGTTTGTTTTTTTGAATGGAATAAATTTTCAAGCCTGTTCGTTTTCCGAGCTCCTGCGCGAAATTAAACAGTCTTTTGGGAATATTAACGTTGAAAAGGAAAATATACTTTTCTTCTTCGCCGAAGCCCTCGGGACGCTGCGCAAAGCCGTCCCATTTTTCGCTTGTAAACAAAAGCGTCGGGTCCGGGCTTACAACCGCTTCCTTGCCGGTAAGCTCATTAACAAGCTGAGCGGCGGAAGGCTCGCGCACGGAAATTTTTTGAAAATCCGACAGCAAACTGCGGTATTCATCCTTGGTTTTTCCCTCAACCTTTGAACCGCCTACGCTTGCGGCGTAAGAATACTTTTGCTTTGGCTTGGCAAAATTTAAAAAGTACACCTTGTCAAAGCCCACAACGGTCGGGCTCCAAACCTGGTCGCTGCCGGTGATAAACGCCCTGTATTCACCTGCCGCCTCTGAAATATTCGACTCATCAAACGGACGGCTCAGGTTTAAATGCTTTTGACGGAAGGCAATGGTTTTGTCCCTTTCAATGCCAACCTGCCGCATCGTGATAAACGAGCGCAGAATATCCTTAATTGTTACGCTGAGTTTCTTTTTATACCAAAATCTTATCGGACGGATTTGGGTATTATACATGTATTTGCAGGTGTAATCAATGATGTCGTTTTCTATGCCGTTTTCGGTTAAAAACTGCTGAAGCGCGTAAGCCTGAAGCTTTGCTCCGTAGCTCAACGCCTGATGAAAAGTCAGTATTCCGACCTTATTCGATGCCATATAGCCTTTCCTTTCTTCCGAACATTCTTTTTTCGGTTACGGGGTTGAGTTTATAATAAATTGAGTTAACCATGCCGATTGACAAAAACCACATTACCACCATCTGACGTGAATAAAGCGGATTTCCCGTAAGCGCGTACACCGCAATAAGCACCTGAATGTATACGGAAAAATACACAATCTTTGAGTATAAGCGGTTATCCCGAACTGCCTTCAAAAGCTTTATGGAAGTGTAGAACGCCACCGCTATAAACATGACAAGTATCGCAAAGCCTACAACTCCGAGTTCGGCAAGAAACTGCAAATATGAGTTGTGACCGTTGTATGTCCATTCGCGGTTGCCTACCAGAAGACCGTGGTTATACGCGTAGCTGTTGAAGGAGTTTAAGCCCGCGCCGAAAACAGGGTTGCTTTTGAACATGGAAATCATGGAATTCCACAACATATCGCGCTGTCCGATGGTGCTTAGGTTTTCGCTGTCAAGGAAACGCGACAAAAAGGACGATACCTGCGGAACAAACATTGATGCCATGAACACAAGGCTGACCGCAAGCAAAACAATGACGCTTGTTTTGAAAAATCTGTTTTTTATGTTTGAAATCAGCATGAATATCGCAAAGCAGATAACGCTTACAACGAACAACATTCTTTTGCCGGTAAATATCATGGCTATAATAAATATCGCCAAAAAGAATACGTCAAGCTTTTTAAGCTTACCCTGCGAAAAGAACTTTGAATATGAAATCGCTATTCCTACGTTCATAACAAACGCGGCGTCGGTACGTTCGCGTACAAAGCCCGAATATGTGCCTTCGCTTAACTCACGCTGAATGGCCGCCGTTATCGAAGGTGAATGTTGCGGATTTACAATAAAGCTGAAAAACCGCAGCATGCAGTTATTGATAAACACGCTTATTATAATTGAAAACGCCATTACAATACAGAATACATAGCATATTTTAAGCACAAGCTCAAATTTATCCGTGGGCATGTCCGTAAACAGCAGGGTAAAGCTGCAAATGTATATGAACATCAGGCTTTTGGTTGCCGCCGCGTCATATGAATAAAACAGGGAAATTGACATGTACGATACCAATAAAAATCCCAATACAGTCACGGAATTCAGCCGTATTTTAATGCCGGAGAAAATAAAGGCCAGCACAAAGCCAATGCCTGTTGCGTAAATCAAATACGGACGAAGGGCAAACGGTATGGGCGAAGCTCCCGAAACACAAATCACCGGAAGCGCCAACGCCAAAAAAGTATACCATAAATCGGCAATAGTAAATTTTTTTTCGTTTTTCATACGGAAATGTGCTCCTCTTTGTTACTTATCAAGCCTTTTGCTTGCCGCCTCAAACATCGGTCGGTTGGCTTTAAGCAGCATAAAACGCGCAAAATCTTTTTTGTTTAAATAGCGCTTGCAAAAGCCGGTTTTATACGAGGTTACGGTTTTACAAATCTCTTTATATCTGTCGGGGAATTGTTTGTCGCCGCCGAGAACCAGCATCCGGTTTATAAGTCGCAAAAGCATGGAAACCTTTTTGCTTTCGGCGTAGTTTAAAAGCTTAGGAAACTTCTCTTTTGTCAGCCGTACAAATTCGTCTGCAATGAAAATTTTATCAAAATAGCTTTCGGAAAAGCCTTTCATCGTAGCGGATTCGGAATTGAGCGCGTAGGTGTATTTTTCAACGTTTTTATGCACTGTCTTTTTTGAGCTTATACCCGCGCAGAAGAAGAAGTACATGTCCTCGTTAATCCGTATGCCCTCGGGAAATTCAAGCCGCGCAGCCAGCTCGCGGCTGAAAAGCTTGGTATATACGCCGACGTTAAGGTACTCGGTAAAGAACGCCTCGGCAAATTCGTCGGGCGAGTTAAAGCAGTGGGAAATTTGTGTGCTTGTATGCTTTATTGAGCCGTCTATGTTTTGAATTCTGACGTCAACCATAGAAAGCTCGGCGTTGTTTTCAACAGCCAAATTCAGCAGAGTTTCGTACAAATCGGAATCCGGAACGTCGTCGCTGTCACAAAAACCGATGTAACTGCCCGAAGCCGCCCTCATGCCGGCGTTTCTCGCGGCGGAAACTCCCTTGTTTTCCTGATGAATAACCTTCACGCGGTCGTAAAGCTCTGAAAGGCGGTCGCAAATTTCCGCCGTGCCGTCGGTTGAGCCGTCATCAACCAGTATTATTTCAATTTCGCTGCAGGTTTGCCTGCTCAGGTTTTCCACTGTTTTTTCAATATATGCCGCGGCATTGTACGCGGGAACAATAACAGAAACAAGCGGCGTCAAATAATCACTCCAAGTCAGCCAAGGCTTTGTCAAGAAACGCCTTGGATTTTTTAATATGAGCGTCCGTTTTTTTGTAAACGGCGTCAAAATCTATCGCGTTGTCCGCCGCGTAAATATCTCCGTTGAAGCGGCGGTCTGAAAGTCCGTAATTTTCACAGAAGCTTTCTATTCTTGAATTCTTTGAGGTCAGCGTGTCTGCCTTGTACCTGTCAAAAATCAAAAACTGCTTTTTGTAAAGCATTGAAAAAACCGAACCGTGGAACGAATCGGTAAAAACATATTCCGCGTTGCGGATAAAGTTTACAAATTCCGCGGGACCGACGTCAAACGGCGCTTCGTCGCCGAAGCCTTCGTCTGCCTTGTTGTAGGTGTCCATGTGATGTGAGGTAATAATTTTAAGTCCTTTTTTCTTTGCGAATTCCGTAATTTGGCGGCGGTATTCCTCCGAATCGCCTAAAAGATACGCAAATATATACGGCTCATTAAAACGGTTTTCATCAGGTATTTGTTCAAGCCATTCCTCAGCCGTCAGCAGCATTACCGGGTCAACAACAACCTCGGCGGATTTGCCGCTCAGTTCCTCAACAAGCTTTTTGCCCGCGTTTTCCCTTACGCTGATGTAATCCATCCGTGAAAGAAATTCGCGGTATTTCGCGTGAAGCTTGGGCTCGATTTTTGAAACGCCGAAGCTTGCCGCGTATGAAAGCCTTTCAACGCCCTCCGGCGCGAACATAAGGTTGTAAAAGTCCGAGGTAATTCCGCCCGGCGCCCAAAGCTGGTCGCTGCCGACCATAACGGCGCTGTATTTTTCCGCGCCGCTTTTAAGCGCGCTATAGCCCTCGTAAACAGGCGACAGCTTTGTAAAATGCTCCCTTGAAAATTTGGCGAGACATTCGTTTCTTACGGCATTGTCTCTGCCAAGCTGAGGATGTGTTTTCATCATCAGGTTCTTTTTGTATCGGATTTTAACTCTGTCGCTTATAAACACGGGGTTAAAAAGCTTCGGAAGCATTTTTGCCGCCAGCGACGGGGTAAGCTTCTTTTTGTAGCGTATAATTTCGTAGTCAATTCCGCGTTTTTCAAGCTCGACCGTGGTAGCAAAGCTTTGAAGCTGGCTTCCGTAGTTGCGGTGCTGATAACAAACGCAGATTCCCAATTTTTTCATATGCTCAACTCTTTATCTTTTTTACGGCGTTTTTAATCCCAAGGGGTATCGCCTTTTTCAGCTTTGTCTTGGGGTTTATTTTAAACGCCAGCTTGGTTTCGAAATACCGGTTTATATCTCCGTCAATTCCGTCGTAAATACCGTCGCGGCATTCGGGGCGGCTTGACGGCTCCTTGAGGTTTTTGTTCATCACAACAGCCTTTTCAAGCTCTGAGGGAATACTTTCAAGCACAGGCGCAAGCTCCTGCCACAGCCTTTCACCCTTGTCGGTATTGACTAAAACAAGCGAAACGCCGTTGCTGTCGTAAAACGAAGGATGAAATTTCTCAATTCCCCAGTAATCCGCCAGGGTTATGTCGCCTGTGCGGCTGCTGTTTGCGTACTTGCATACGTAACAGCTTTCACGGTAGGTTTTGCAGTTTAAAAAAGCGTTGTAGTACGGGTCAAAAAAGCCGTAATCCGACTTGCTTGTCCCTGCTGTTTCCGCCTTGTAGTATAAATCCCAGCCGCGTTTTTCCTTGCTGCGGAAGTTGTACGCGGTAATTTTTCCGCCCATTTTACTGCCCTTGTATTCAAGGTATTTTTCAAAAAGAAGCGGGCTCGGAACCCCGTGGCAAACAATGTCGGTCAAAATTAAATTGTCGTAATCCCTGCCCAAAAAATTTTTCAGGCCGGCGCATTGACATCCCGTGCCGCTGAACAGCACCTGTCTGCCGTTTTTCAGCTCTTTTTTAAGCGCTGAAAAAACACCGCTTAAATCGCTTTGAACATATTTTGAGCTTCGCAGCCTTTGCAGCTCGGCTTTGCTTTCGACCGCAATGTGCCTTGCCGTTAAGCTTTCGTCAAAGGCGCAGCCGTAAACAACGCCGCCGTTGTCAAGAATGTGCTCCGCGACAGCGGTAAAAACTCCGCCGGAGGTGCTGCCGAACGCGGTCTGTTTATCCTTGATTTTGGCGGCAAAAACTTTTGGGCTTTTACCGCACTCCGCTTTTGTGTAAACCGGGCATTTTTTCAGGCAGACTCCGCACTCAGTACAGCGCGTTTCGTCAACCTCCGGGTACAAAAAGCCTTCTTTATCCGTAAAAAAGGTGACGCATTTTTGCGGACATGCCTGTTCGCAGCCGCGGCAGCCGCAGCAGCTTTTGCCGGTCAGCATTATATTTTTCAAATTAATCACCAATCATTTTTTTCAGTATACCGTAGGATTTTATCCGCTGAGCCGCAATAATTTCGTTAACGCGGTCAAAATCAATGGGCTCTGCGGCGGTTTCAAAATCATTATAATTCTTCAATATGCGGTTTTCATAACCGATAAGCGACAGTATGCTTGAAATCCGTTCGCTGTAGCTGGACGGAAGTATGTCCAAAAACGGCGTATTCAGACCGATTGCGAACGCGGTTCCGTGGAAGGAGTCTGTAAGCAGAACCTGAGCGTTTTTGATGTAACTCAAAAATTCTCCGAGCGGAGGACAAAGCACAAATTTACCGCTTCTGACCGCGTGGTGGAAGCAATGGCTTATTCTGTAAAGCTTTAAGCCGTGCTTTTTGGCGTACGCCTTGGCGTATTTGTCAAATTCCCTGTTGGGGTGAAGCTGGTAAACAAGCGCGTATTTTTCATCTGTTTTTTTGTCCGGAATAAGCTTTTCCCACTCTGTTCTGTCAAGCAAAAAGGTTGGGTCAAGCACTTGCTCGGCGTTAATATTCATCTGTTCAAGCAGCTTAACGCCGCTGTCCTCGCGCACTGAAATCGCGTTGTACTCCTTAAGCATAGGCTTAATTTCGTCAAGCTGTTTTTCGTCAAGCTTTCCGCCAAAGCTCGCGGCGTACGCAACCTTGCGTTTTTCGCCGGGAACAAATGATAAAAAGTACGCGGGGTCAAGGTCGCCGCATACGACCGTGTTCCAAACCTGGTCGCTGCCTGTCATGTACACGTCAGCCGGCGGCAGATTGTTTTCGAGCTCTGAAAGGCTGTTGTACTGCGTTTCGGTTACGTCAACAATTTTGCGGTACTGCTCAAAACGCTTGTCCGCGAGCGAATAAACAGGCTTTTGCGTAAGCATAAACACCGCCCTGGTAAGCGGATTTTTATTCCATTTTGAGGTTGAAAGCCGCGTCGCAACCAAGTTACGCGGCAGCTCGTCGGTGCGGAAATAGTCAATGCACACGCTTTTGCAGCCAAGCTTTTTAATTGCCTCCTGCGTGGCGTAAGCCTGCAGCACCGAACCGTAATTCGCGACTATGTGACGCGTAATAAACGCGACGGTTTTTTGGTTTTCCATACTTACCTCTTGCCGATAAGCTTGTTGTAAAGCGTTGTCAGCTTCTTGTAATATTCTTCGCTGTCGTACATTGCCTTTGCGTTTTCAACGGCGCATTGCGACATTTTACGGTATTCTCCGCCGTCCAGCGTATTAAGCCTTCTCATGCTTTCGCAAAGGCTGTTCGCGTTAAACGGCTCGCAGAAAAATCCGCTTTCGCCGTCCTTAACAAGCTCGGGCAAGCCGCCTATCCTGCTTACAATAACAGGTTTGCCGACAGCCTGAGCCTCCATGATGGAGTAGGGGCAGTTTTCATGCCATTCGCTGGGCAAAATAACGCATTTTGCCTGCGAGATATATTTTTTAAGCGCGTCGCCGCTTTGAAAGCCTTTAAACTTCACCCTGCCGTCCAGGTTACGCGAGCTTACATATTCCTTCAGCTCATTCTCAAGCGGACCTGTGCCCACAAGGTAAAGCGGATTTTCAAAGCCGCCGGCTTCATATGCTTTTACAAGCGTCATTACGCCTTTTTCAAACGAAAGTCTGCCGAAGTACAAAAAGTAATCCCGCACGTCGCTTGCCGCAGCGTACCGCGTGTCCTCGGGCAGAAAATTAGTAAGGTGAATAACGGGACTGTGTGTGATGCCCGACAGCTCAAGCTCGTCCTTATAAAATTTTGACGGGCAGATGTAGCAGTCGATCTTATCGTAAGACTTCATCCGCGCGTAGTTTTTGGCTTCAAAAAGCGCAAGGTAGGTTTGAAGCTTTGAGCCTTTCACGCAGTTGTGCTTCAGGGCGTAGTCGTAGCTGTGCTCCCTGACGCAGCGGTCGCAAATTTCGCCGTCAACCATCATTGCGTGGTTCAGGCAAATGCTGTTCGCGTCATGAACAGTGTGCACAACCGGAAGGTTATATTTTTTTACGGCGTCAAGAATTGAAAGCGTAAGGTGGCGGTGCACCAGGTTAATGTGTACCAAATCGGGCTTTTCGTCCTCAATCAGCCTTGCGATTTTTTTCTTGGCGTCTGTGGAATACAGCGCGTGAAGCCCTGCCTTGAGCTTGCCTGCCGCGCCTAAGCTTGCGTTGAAATCAACGTTTTCGGAAAAATATCCGCTTTGCTCGCACGGCATATTCCGCTCGTCAGCCATCGCGAAGTAAATTACCTTGTGACCGTGGCTTTCAAGCAGCTTTGCAAGACCGAAGTGGTAGGTTTCGCTTCCGCCCTTGACATAGTGGTATTTGTTTACAAGTAAAATCTTCATAATTTACGCGCCCTTGCTTTTGCTTTTCAACGCCCTGACCATCGGGTAGAACTTTGAATGAACAACGGAAATCGAAGCAATCATCAAGCCCTTGGGCATAATGTTGCACGCCTTGGTCATCAGCTTTTTGGCTGCTTTGCGGTCGTCGGGGTACTGCGGAACGTTTTTCCAGGGAGACATTTCCTTGTACATAAGATAATCGCCGACAAACGGGTGACGGTTGCCTTTGTTCCACGGACGGTTTCCCGAATAAAAGCAGGATGTAAAGTGAATTATATACGGGTCGCTTACCGCTTCGTTGTACTCCTGTTCGCTTAAATGGTGCTCCGGACGGCGAACCTTAAGCAGTTCGTCATAATTAAAATCAAAAAAAATTGTCATGGCGTCGTACTTTGTGTGAATCGGCATAACAAGGTTTTGTTTTGCCAAAACGCCGTTTAACACGCCCTGATCAACATAAGTGATGTCGCCGTTGCGGGCAACGATAAAGTCAAGGAAATCCTTTTCGACATTGTGCTCGCGCCAGCCCTTTAGGTCAATCAGCAAAACGCCGTTGTTCGTGTATGTGCTGTCGGGTGAAAGGCCAAGCTCGGTTTTGTAGCGATCCGAACGGCAGTCGTCAACAGCGGCAACAATACATTTTCCCATATCAAGCTGCCACAGCTCGGAAAGCGAATGGCGGACAATGGTGTCGCAGTCAAGGTATATGCAGCGGTCGACGGAATCGGGAAGAATCGTGCATAAAAACAGGCGGAAAAACGTGCTTATGTTCCATCTGCCTGTTTCAATGGTAACGCCTGTTTCCTTTTCCAAATCGGGCTGCGGAATAAAAATTATTTCTCTGCCGAATTGCTTTACAACGCTTTCAAAACGCTCCTTGTTGGTGTAGGAAATACGGTTGTCAATCATATAAATTGTAATGCTTTCGGCGTCTGTGTTATTTTTAAGCAGCGACATAATCGAAACGCCCGCAATCGGGGCGTAGCTGTCGGAGCTGGAGTATACTATATTCATATATCCAAATATCTTTCTTTATATTCTTTGAAGCTTTGCAGGTTTTTGTCCTTGTCTGCAATGATGAGGTTTTCCTCGCCGCCGATTTCGTTCATAGGCCATTCAACAGCAAGGTCGGGGTCGTTGTACATGATACCGTCGTCAAATTCGCCGTAAAATTTTTCCGCGCATTTGTAGCTCACAATGCTGTCCTCAAGCACCAGATATCCGTGAGCGAAATGCTCGGGAACAAGCAGCTCGCAGCGGTTTTCATCGCTTAAATAAAATCCCTGCCAATGCTTAAAGGTAGGGGAGTTCGGGCGAAGGTCAACAATAACGTCAAAAACCTTGCCCTTTACACAGCGCACAAGCTTTGCCTGCTCGTGAACGCGCTGAAAATGCAGGGCACGAATTACTCCCTTGTGTGAAACGGTGTAAAATACCTCCGCAAGGTCGTGCTTTATGCCCTGTGCTTCAAATATCTCTTTGGAATAGTCCTTAATAAACGCGCCGCGTATGTCCGTGGCGCAGAAAGGCTTAATGAGGTAAGCCCCGTCAAAGTCAGTGCCGCAAAATTCAAAAGGTGACACCATAATTCTCCCTCCAAAAATGTATCAGTCTACGGATTTAATCCAGTCCATTGTAAGTCTTGCGCCCTGCGCAAAGCTTATTGCGGGTTTAAATCCGCAGTCATTTTCAATTGCGGATGTGTCAAAGGCTTCAAGCGGCATGTTTACTCCGGTAAAGGGGATGTCGCCGAAAACAGGCGTCAAATCCGGAGCCAGCTCACGCTGCATTTCAAGGATAAACTCCTTAAGAGGACGCGCGTTTCCGCTTCCTATTGTGTATTCGCGGTTCGGCTTGCCGTGTTCGCCTATGGCAAAAAACGCCCTTGCCACATCGTCTATATAAATAAAATCGTAGTTCTGAGTCGCGGCGGTAAACTGCAGCGGCTCGTTTGCGATGATTTTTCTGATTGTTGAGTTAACAAAGCGCGGCGAAAACTCACCGGCGCCGTAAGCGTTGGTAATAACCGCCCAGCAAAGGTCAATGTTAAGCGAGTTCGCAATCGGCTTGCAAATTGCCCTTGCCGCAAGCTTTCCGGCTCCGTAAATGTACGGAAGTCCCGGAGCGCTGTCCTGCGCGTAAACGGCGGTATAGGTTTCTTTTTCCATGATTGAGCCCGCGTTCACAAACCTTTTGCAGCCCAGGCTGTCGGCAACGCGCAGCGCCTTTGCTGTCCACAGCGCGTTTTTAAGCTGAATTTCCTCGTCACAGCGCAAGGGTCCTGCCGAGCCTACCCACGCAAAGTGGTAGAAAACGTCAAAATCCCCTTCGCTTATTTTATCTTTAAGGCTTTCAATGCTGTCAAGCCCGCAGTAAACCACGCTTAAACCGTTTAAGTCCCTGATATTGTCGATATTTTCGTTTTCGTCCTTAATTACGGCAATAACCTCAACGTCGTTTTTGCACAGCTCCGCGCACAGGTGCGAGCCTACAAAGCCGTTTGCTCCCGTTACAATAGCTTTTTTCATAGCTTATCCCTCAAAAAATTCCTTAATCTGGCGTTCCATAGCCCTTCCCGTGTTTCCTCCGTCAAGCCAAACAAGAGTCCAAAGCACGGTTTTTGCCACCGCGTCGGTAACGTGCCAACGCGGTTTCCAGTCAAGCGCCGTCTTAAGCTTTGAACAGTCAAGCTTAAGGAAATTAGCCTCGTGAACGGCGTTTTCCTCGCTTTTGTCAATACGCTTAATTTTGTTGCCCGTCAGGTGTACAAACAGGTCAACAAGCTTGCCGGTGGTTACGCAGTCAACCTCATCGGGGCCTACGTTGTAGCTGTCCGCGAGCTTTGGGTTTTTGTACTGCTCCATCGCAATAAGCATATACGCGTACAGCGGCTCAATTACATGCTGGTACGGTCTGGTTGAATACGGGTTGCGCACGATGATGTTTTTACCTAACTGCAACGCCTTTACGCAGTCGGGAATAATGCGGTTTGAGGCAAAATCGCCTCCGCCTATTACGTTGCCTGCCCTTGCGGTGGAAATCGCGACCTTTCCGTCGCCGAAGAACGAACGCTTGTAGGTTGCGGTAACAAGCTCACTGCAGCTCTTTGAGTTTGAATACGGGTCAAAGCCGTCAAGCGGCTCGTTTTCGCGGTAGCCCCACGCCCATTCCCTGTTTTCGTAAACCTTGTCCGTGGTTACGTTCACAACCGACTTGACGCAGCTGCTTTGGCGCACACATTCAAGAATGTTTACCGTGCCCATAACGTTTGTTTCGTAAGTATAGGCAGGGCTTTTGTAGCTTTCGCGTACAATCGGCTGAGCCGCAAGGTGAAATACAATTTCGGGCTGAGCCTTGTCAAACGCTTTTTTAAGCGAATCAAAATCGCGCACGTCGCCGTGTACCGAGGTTATATCGTCGGCAATGTTCGCAATCTCAAAAAGGTTCGGCTTTGTGGGCGGTTCAAGCGCGTAGCCTGTAACCTCAGCGCCCATGCCTGTCAAAATTTTGCACAGCCAGCTTCCCTTGAAGCCTGTGTGACCGGTAATAAATACTCTTTTGCCCTTATAGAAATTCTGCATTAATCTACCCATACCTTCCACGGCGCCGTGCCTTTTTCCCACATTTGTTCAAGCTTTTGTTTGTCGCGCAGGGTGTCCATGCAATGCCAAAATCCGTTGTGACGGTAGCACATAAGCTCGCCGTCAGCGGCAAGCCGCTCCATCGGCTCGCGCTCAAACATAATTTTGTCGCCTTCAATATAGTCAAGCACCTTTTTGTCAAGCACCATAAATCCGGCGTTGATGTAACCCGCGTCCGCTTCGCTCTTTTCGCGGAACGCGTTTACCTTTCCGTTTGCTTCAAAATCAATTGTACCGAAACGGCTTTTCGGTTTAACTGCGGACATCGTGGCAAGCCTGCCGTGACATTTGTGGAACATAATCAAATCGTTTATGTTGATGTCGGAAACGCCGTCGCCGTAGGTCATGCAAAACGTATCATCGTCAAGATATTCGCCTATGCGCTTAATCCTGCCGCCGGTCATGGTTTTCAGTCCCGTGTCAATTACGGTCACGCGCCACTGTTCGGCGCGCTTGTTGTGAACTATGATTTTGTCATCACGGGTAAAGTCAAAGGTTATGTCTGAGGTGTGCAGGAAATAATCCGCAAACCATTCCTTAATTGTGTGCTGTTTGTATCCGGCGCATATAATAAAGTCATTTATTCCGTAGCTTGAGTAAAGCTTCATGATATGCCAAAGAATGGGCATGCCGCCGATTTCAATCATCGGCTTGGGCTTAAACTGTGACTCCTCGGAAATTCTTGTTCCGAAGCCACCTGCAAGAATAACAGCCTTCATAGTTCAACCATCCTTTATGTTAAATTGAACCTTTGCCTGTAAAAACCGTGACAAAGGTTTTGAAAATTATTTTTATGTCAAGCCAAACAGAGCGGTGCATAACGTAGTATACCTCCATAGCGCGCCTGCGGCGGTAGCCGGTGGTGTCGCCTCTGCCGTAGGCTGCCCAGTACCCGGTAAGTCCGGGAGGGACGCTGAGCATCAGGTCGCGGTACGAACCGAAAATCATGGTTTCCTCCTCGGTTACCGGACGCGGGCCTACAATTGACATTTCGCCCTTAATAATGTTTATAAGCTGGGGAATTTCGTCAAGGCTTGTTTTTCTCAGAAACTTGCCTATCGGCGTAATTCTCGGGTCATTCTCAAGCTTGAAGTTCTGCTTGAACTCTTCAAGCTGCTCCGGCGTAAAGGTATCAATCAGCTCCTCCGCGTTTGTAACCATGCTGCGGAATTTATAAAGCTTAAATTCTTTGCCGTTTTTTCCTATGCGTTTATGTCCGAAAAAAACCGGACCGTTGTCGTTTATCTTAATGCTGATTGAAATTGCAATGAAGAACGGCGAAAGCAGGATTAGCGCAATACATGAGCAAATTAAGTCGAAAATGCGTTT
>DOUO01000094.1 GCA_003520555.1 Oscillospiraceae bacterium | reverse complement strand
ACTCGCTATCGCAGCAAGCTCGTATTCATGCGTTCCGGTGAAAAGCGCGCTATTATTGCCATCGCCGGAATGATGTTGATTTCTGTTTTTGCAATGTTCTCCACCGGCGAAGTGTTTAATCCGCGCGATATTCTGAAATTTGATATGCCGGAAGAGTTGAAGAAAAAGCAAACTCTTTCTGCGGCTAAAGACGCTGTAAAACTTCTTGTTTCGCCGGGACTTGTCGCTGAGGATTCTATATCTCTTCAGCCATTGGCAAGTTAGTTTGACTTGTTTTTTCTCCCAATACATGGGGCTTGCTTTGCTGCGCCCGTTTTTCAGTGATTATCTTCTATGTCGTTTTCACACTATCACCTTATTTCCGACAGCATTTATCATAATTTAAAGATTTTGCGCGATTTCCGCCACGCGCTTAGCCTGCGCCTTTACAAGCTCGGGCGCGGGACCGCCGAACGCGGTGCGCTGCGAAACGCATTTTTCAAGCGAAATCGCGTTGTATACATCCTCGTTGAAAACATCGCAAACCGCCTTGTATTCCTCAATCGGAAGGCTTTCAAGGTCGGTGCCGAGCTCAATGCAGCGCGCGACAAGCTCGCCCGTAGCCTTGTACGCGTCACGGAAGGGAACACCGTTTTTGGTAAGCCAGTCGGCGCAGTCGGTAGCGTTAATAAATCCGCCTGCCGCCGCCCTGCGCATATTCTGCGGAATAACGCGCATTGTGTCAAGCATCGGAGTGAAAGCGGTAAGGCACATTTTTACGGTGTCAACCGCGTCAAACACAGCCTCCTTGTCCTCCTGCATGTCCTTGTTGTACGCAAGGGCAATGCCCTTCATAACGGTGAGCAAAGTCATGTTGTCGCCGAAAACTCTGCCGCTTTTGCCGCGAACAAGCTCCGCGATGTCGGGATTCTTTTTTTGCGGCATTATTGACGAACCTGTTGAAAAAGCGTCGTCAAGCTCAACAAACTTAAACTCCCAGCTGCACCACATAATTATTTCCTCTGAAAAACGGCTTAAATGAACCATGATGATTGAAAGCACCGAGGTGAATTCAATGCAGAAGTCACGGTCGGAAACGCCGTCAAGCGAGTTGTTTGTAACGCGGTCAAAGCCCAAAAGCCGAGCCGTAATTGCGCGGTCAATCGGGTATGTTGTGCCGGCGAGCGCGCATGAGCCCAGCGGCATTTCGTCCATGCGCTTCAGGCAGTCCTCCAGGCGCGAAACGTCCCGCAGCAGCATTTCGCCGTAAGCCAGAAGATGATGGCCGAAGGTAATGGGCTGCGCCCTTTGAAGATGCGTGTAACCCGGCATAACCGTATCGCTGTATTCCTCAGCCTTGCCCGCGATAACCTTAATTAAATCAACCACCAGGTTTTTAACGTTAACAACCTCTTTTTTGAGATAGAGCTTTATATCAAGCGCGACCTGGTCGTTGCGGCTGCGCGAGGTGTGCAGTCTTTTGCCGTTGTCGCCGATTCTTTTTGTAAGCTCGCCCTCGATAAAGGTGTGTATATCCTCGGCTTCGGGGTCAATTTGAAGCGCGCCGTTTTCGATATCGGCAAGGATTCCCTTTAATCCCCTAACGATGTCGTCACTGCTTTCCTCGCTTATAATTCCGCATTTTCCCAGCATTGTCGCGTGGGCTATGCTGCCCTCGATGTCCTCGCGGAACATGCGGCTGTCAAAAGAGATTGAGCTGTTGAAGTCGTTTGTGGTTTTTGAAAGCTCCTTTTTGAAGCGTCCTTTCCAAAGCTGCATTTTTTACCTCCGAAAACTACCCTTATAAAAACACTTTATGGGCAGGGACGTTTTGGCGTAAATCCCTGCCCGAAAATGATAATATTTATAATTTATTTAATAAGTCCTTTTTTAGCCCTTACCTTGATAGGCAGACCGAACAGGTTGATGAAGCCGGCGCTGTCGTTCTGGTCGTAAACCTCGTCCTCGTCAAAGGTAGCAATTTCCTCGTCGTAAAGCGAGTAGGGGCTTGTAACGCCGGCGTCAATGATGTTGCCCTTGTAAAGCTTAAGCTTAACGTCGCCCGTTACATACTCCTGTGTGCTGTCAACGAACGCCGACATAGCCTCGCGCAGGGGTGTGTACCATTTTCCGTCGTATACAAGGTCCGCAAAGGTGTTTGCGAGGTTTTGCTTGTAATGCAGGGTATCCTTGTCAAGGCAAATTTCCTCAAGCTTTGCGTGAGCCGCGTAAAGCACCGTGCCGCCGGGAGTTTCATAAACTCCGCGCGCCTTCATGCCCACAAGACGGTTTTCCACGATGTCGGTAATGCCTACGCCGTTTCTTCCGCCGATTTCGTTAAGCTTTTCAATCATCTCAACCGAACCGACAGCCTCGCCGTTGAGCTTTACGGGAATACCCTTTTCAAACGAAATGGTAACGTATTCGGGAGTATCGGGCGCCTGCTCGGGAGAAACGCCCATTTCCAGGAAGCCCTCCTTGTTGTACATAGGCTCGTTTGCCGGATCCTCAAGGTCAAGTCCTTCGTGGCTTAAGTGCCAAAGGTTTTTATCCTTGGAATAATTTGTCTCTCTGTTTATCTTAAGAGGAATGTTCTTAGCCTCGGCGTAAGCGATTTCTTCCTCACGCGATTTAAATTCCCAGGTTCTCCAGGGGGCGATAATCTTCATGTCGGGAGCGTAAGCCTTAATCGCAAGCTCAAAACGAACCTGGTCGTTGCCCTTGCCGGT
>DOUO01000052.1 GCA_003520555.1 Oscillospiraceae bacterium | reverse complement strand
TGCGGAAAATAGTCCGCAAAGATTGGCTGCTTTTTATTAGGTGTTAGTATAAAGTACAAAATCTCCCGTTAGCACTTTTCAATTGGAGATACGTATGAAGATTGTAATTGTTGGCTGCGGCAAGGTCGGCTCCTCAATTGCCTCCCAGCTAAACGCAGAAGGACATCAGATTTCAGTTGTTGACATCAGTTCAGAGGCAGTAAACAGGCTGTCGGAAACGCTTGACGTAATGGGAATTGAGGGCAACGGCGCAACCTACGACGTTTTGTCGGAAGCCGGAGCGCAGTCGGCGGATTTGGTTATCGCGGCAACCGCGCGCGACGAGCTTAACCTTTACACCTGCTTTATGGCGCGTTCCGTAGGCACTCCGCACACAATCGCCAGGGTGCGCAGTCCCGAATACACAAACGATTTGCATCGTGTTAAGGATCATCTGCGCCTTTCGATGGCAATAAACCCCGAGCTTACCGAAGCGCTTGAAATCAGCCGTCTGCTGAGGTTTTCCGGCGCGCTTGAAATTGACAGCTTTTCAAAGGGAGCGGCGGAGCTTATTAAGGTTCGGATTCCCGAAAAAAGCGCGATTATCAACAAGAAGATAAGCCAGATTGACAACCTGCGCGGCAAGCTGAGGATATGCACCGTTGAACGCGGAAACGAGGTTTACATCGCCAACGGTGATTTTGTAATCAGGGCAGGCGACAAGGTTTCAATTATGTCAAAACCCGAAATTGCCGCTAAGTTCTTTAAAAAGGCAAGCCTGAACATCGGCAGAAGCCGCAGCGTTATTCTTTTGGGCGGCGGCAAGGTTTCGTTTTATCTTGCTCAAAAGCTGCTTAAAACCGGCGCAAACGTAAAAATTATTGAGCGAAACGAACAGCGCTGCAACGAGCTTTCCGAAATGCTGAACGACGCCACGATTATTCACGGCGACTGCATGGATCAGGATCTTTTGCTCAGCGAGGGTATTGAGGACGTTGACGGCGCGGCGGCGCTTATGGATTACGACGAGGAAAATATTTTGATTTCGCTGTATATCCAAAGCGTTTCGCGCGCAAAGGTAATTACAAAAATCAATAACGATTCCTTTGACCTGATAATTGACAAGCTCGGACTTGAGCATGTGCTCAATCCAAAGGTGCTTACAGGCGAATATATCGCGCGTTACATAAGGGCTATGCAGAATTCAATGGGAAGCAACGTCGAAACGCTGTACAAGCTTCATGAGGACAAAATTGAAGCGCTTGAATTCCGCGCGAGAGCAAGCTCCAAAACCGTCGGAACGGCAATTATGGATTTAAACCTTAAGGACGATTTGCAGATTATATGCATAAGCAGAGCCGGCAAGGTTATTATTCCGCACGGCAACGACATGATTATGCCCGATGATTTGGTTGTAGTTGTAACAAAGCACAAGGGACTTAACGACCTTGACGATATTTTAAACAGGCGTTGATTTTACAGTATGAATAAACGTATTATTATCTATATACTCGGCTGGGTAATGATTGTGGAAGGCGCGGCGATGCAGCTGTGCACGGTTACCTCGCTGATTTACAGAGAAAACGAAGGACTTTATTTTTTGCTTACGGGCGCGGTAAGCGCGCTGCTGGGGCTGATTGCGGTAAAGTTTAAAAAACCGAAAAACATGGTGCTTTACCAAAAGGCAGGCTTTGCCGCAACCGCGCTGAGCTGGATTGTGCTTGCGTTAATAGGCGCGATGCCGTTTTGGCTGAGCCGTGAAATACCGAATTTTGCCGACGCGCTTTTTGAAACCATTTCCGGCTTTACCACCACGGGAGCCACGATTCTTACCGAGGTTGAACAGCTAAGCCACGGTATGCTGATGTGGCGCAGCCTTATGAATTTTCTGGGCGGCATGGGCGTTATCGTCTTTTTGCTGGCGCTTATTCCAAGGCTCGGAGGACAGCAAAACATCTTTTTGATGAAGGCGGAAAGCCCGGGACCGATTATCGGCAAGGCGGTGCCGCACATGAGGCAGTACGCCGCTTTGCTGTACGGCATTTACATCGGTATGACGCTGCTTGAATTCATACTGCTGATGTGCGGCGGAATGGAGTTTTTTGACGCCGTAAACACCAGCTTCGCAACGGCGGGCACCGGCGGCTTCGGCGTGCGCAACTCGAACATTGCCGCCTATGATTCGTATTACCTGCAAACGGTAATCGCAATATTTATGATGCTTTTCGGTGTGAATTTCAGCTTTTACATACTGATAATCGCAAGAAAGTTCAAGCAGGCGTTTAAAATCGAGGAGCTGTGGTACTACATCGGCTTCATTGTTGTTTCAACCCTGATTATCGGCTTTAACATCATGCCGATTTACCACAACGCGCATGACGCTTTTCATCAAAGCTTCTTCTACGTTTCATCAATCATCACCACAACGGGCTTCGGCATAGGCGACGTAAACCACTGGCCTACGCTGTCCAAGGCAATAATAATCATTATTACCTTTGTCGGCGCGATGGCGGGAAGCACCGGCGGCGGATTTAAGATTTCGCGTATTATCCTTCTCGCGAAGGAAGTAAAAAAGGAATTCCACATTCTGGTTCATCCGCGCAACGTAAGGGTTGTTAAGATGGACGGCAAAAGCATTGACCACAATATCATGCGCAACACCTCGGTTTACCTGGTTGTTTACCTTTCTATCTTTCTTTTAAGCTTTGTGGTTGTGGCAATTGAGGATCTTGACATAGTGACAAGCTTCACCTCGGTTGCCGCCACCCTCAACAACACGGGTCCGGGACTTGGACTTGTCGGTCCGGTGGGCAACTACGCGGAAATGAGCCTGCTTTCAAAGTTTGTGCTGATGTTCGACATGCTTGCCGGCAGACTTGAGCTGTTCCCTGTTTTGCTCCTCTTTGCTCCGTCGGTCTGGAAAAAATCATAAGAAATTTAAGATATAAAAAACACAGGGTTCGCGTTTGTGAACCCTGCGTTTTGTTTAATTTGAATATGAAACAGAAAACAAAGCTTATTGCACTTATTATCTGCGCCGTTACGGTTCTTGCGTCCTGCGCGCAAGGCGAAAAACCGCAAAGCCTCGGTTTTCAGGCTATGGACACCTTTATGCAGCTCAGCGTATACGGAGCCGACGGCGCGGCGGAAAAAATTAAAAATCAAATAACGCGGCTTGACAGGTTGCTTTCACCGACCTTTGAGAAAAGCGATATTTACAGGCTTAACCGCGGCAAAAGCGCAACGGTTGACGAGCTGACCGCCCAAGCGGTTGAAAAATCGCTTGAGCAGTGCCGCGCCACAGACGGCGCGCTTGACATAACCGTTTACCCGGTTGTAAAGGAATGGGGCTTTATAAGCGGAAATTATAAAATACCGCCGCGTGACAGGCTTGACAGTCTGCTTAAAACGGTTGATTACAAAAACGTTGAAGTAAACGGCGGCGAAATAACCGTAAAAAACAATTCCGAGCTTGACATGGGAGCTTCGGCAAAGGGCTTTGCCGCGGACAAAGCAATTGAGCTTCTTAAAGAAAGCGGCTGCAAATCCGCGCTTTTAAACCTCGGCGGCACTGTGGCGGCTTACGGCAAAAAGCCCGACGGAAGCAAATGGAGGGTTGGAATCGCGAATCCGGACAACAGCGCCGGTTACATCGGCTATGTTGCCTGCGAGGACAAAATCGCGGCTACCTCGGGCAGCTACGAACGATATTTTACGGGCGGCGACGGCAAAACCTACTGTCATATCATTGATTCAAAAAGCGGATATCCTGCCGACAACGGCGTGGTTTCCGTTACAATAGTTTCCGACAGCGGCACAAAAAGCGACTGCCTTTCCACCGCGCTTTTTGTAATGGGCAAAGAAAAAGCCGCGGATTTTCACAGAAAAAACGGCGGCTTTGAATATGTGATATTAACCGGGGATAAGGCGTATGTAAGCAAAGGCCTGGAGGACAGCTTTACGCTGTCGTCGGATAAATACGAAAAAATTATTGATTATTGATTATACTTCCCTTTTCAGCCCACGGTAGTATAAACGAACAGTCCCGAAGCACCGCCGAAAAGCAGGCGGTGCTTTGTTTAGCTCCATATCCTCAATAAGGCAAGGCATATAAAAAAGGGAGGCTCACGGCCTCCCTTAATCATCTATAGCTTACCATTTTGAATCAAGCTGTGCTCTTATGGAACCTTTCTTCTTTGAAGCGTACTTCTGATATCTTGACTGCTTCTTTTTGTCGCGCTTAATTACGATGAATGTAACCACGCCGAGAATAAGAGCCACAATTACAAACCAAATCCAAACGTTGGCTGTTCTCTTTACCTGAGCAACAAACGAGGGCTGAACGTTAGCTGACGAATCGGCAAGAGCGTTCTCCGCTACCTTGTTTGTCTTTGAGGCTACGTTTGAAGCGTTGCCTGCGTAATCGCTGTCGCTGTTTGACTTAGCGTTCTGAGCTGTGTAAGACTTATCCTGAACGGGACCGGCAGGAGCGGAATATACAACCGCCGCCTGAGGTTCGGGCTCTTCCGTCTCAACAACCTCTTCCGCCGCTTCTTCAACAACGGGTTCTGTTTCTTCAACAACCGGTTCGGTTTCCTCGACAACGGGTTCTGTCGCGGTTTCCTCCGCCGTAAACTTAACGGCTTCGTCGCTGAACAAAAGCGCGTATGTAGCCTCGTCAACTATGCCTGTAGCCTCAAGACCGTTCGCAAGCTGGAAGGACTTGATTGCCTCAACAGTGAAGTCGCCGAAATAACCGGTCGCGTCAATGCCGAAGTAACCTAAATCGGAAAGCTTGGTCTGAACGTCGGCTACGCCTGTGCTGAAGTCGCCTGCGGTGAATGTAAGAGGAGCTGCTTCGGCGGTTGCTTCGGTAGCTTCCTCAACAGCCTTGTCTTCGTTGGATTCTTCCTTCTTTTCTTCCTTCTTCTCGGTCTGAGCAAAAGGAGCGTCGTCGGAATAAAGAACTTCTCTGTCCGAACCCGCGATACCGTCGGCATAAAGACCCGCGGCATTCTGGAACGCCCTGAAAGCCTTGTCGGTCATTTCGCCGAAGTCGCCGTCAATTGAGCCGCTGTAGAAGCCGAGCTCGGCAAGACGTGTCTGGATTTTAGTTACCTCGTCACCGTTTGAGCCCTTCTGCCAAATTGTCTGCTTTGTTGAAGAAGACTTTTTGGAGCTTGAAGAGGATGAAGAACTGCTTGAGGTGTCCGAGGGAGTTGTATCCGAACGGCCCTTGGAATCAAAGTAATATGTAGTACCGTCAATTGTTCTTGAGGTGTTTACAATATATTCGCCGTTCTCATAATAGTAGCTGTCGCCGTTAAATTGCTCCCAGCCGTTTTCGGGATAAGAAACCGCGGTGAGCTTGAACCAGCAGTCCCAGCCGTTCCAGCCGCCGATTTCGTCATAGCAAACGCCGTATTCGTCGCCTCTCGCGTCAACCTCCATGCCGTCGGCGATATAAACGCCAACGTGGCCGGGTCTTGAAAGTCCGAGACCGTGAACATTCGGAATACCGTCGTCTACATAGCCCCAATCTCTGCCGTTGGCCTGAGCGTCGGAGAGCATGTTCATTCTGTCGCCGCCGCAATAAGACCAAATAAGTCCGGAACAGTCAACGGCTCCGGGGGACGAACCGCCCCAGGAATATGACCATCCTTCGTTATAGGCGTTAAGCGCCCACTCTGCAAGTCCTGCGCCTGTACCGCTTGCTCCTGCGTTGAAGCTGCCAACAACGGCGACGCTCGACATAGTGAGAACACTCAAGATTACAGCCGAAAGCTTTTTTATCCTGTGCATTGTTATTACCTCCAATATATACAAGTCTATGGATTTTGTAACCGAAAAATTACAATCGAAAAAGAACTTGTTAACAAATTTGTAATAATTATAGTCCATTTATTTCAAAAAGTCAACCCTTAAGAGCCTGATTTTTTCATTTGAGGGAATTTTCGGGCAATATGCTCAAGTATTATTTCCTTCACAGAATATTTTTAACTCATTTGGTTACATTATTTACTGAAATTGTAATATTTTGGTAACAATCAAAGCCGGGGCGTTTTAAAAGTTCAGATAAAAACCAAGTTTTTTATTGCAAAAGTGAGGATTTTGTTATATTATATATTATAAGCGCCGGTATGCGCGGCTTTTCCGCGCGATGTCCGGCTGAACACCGCGGCAATTCGCGGATTTTTAACGGAACGCTTTTCCCTATATAATATAGTATGCGCGTGGTTACGGCTTTGATTGTCGGTTTTGGCTTATAACAGAGCTATGTAAAAGTAATTATTATTCAAGATGATAAAAACGCTTTTACTAAGCTAAAAAAGATTGACAAACATTTAACAATCATGCTAAAATTATATCCGGAAAGCTTCCGAAAACAGTAATTGAAAGGGATTTTAAAAATGAAAAGAATTTTGGGCGCTATTTTAGCAGGCGTAATGCTTGTAAGCACCGCCGCCGTTATTTCGGGCTGCGGCTGCGACAACAAGAAAAGCAAATCGACAAACACAAACAAACCCGGTTATTCCGTTGTTCCGTCCGAACCCGACCTCAAGGACAGCGAGTTCGGTTTTTACCGTCTTAACAAGGAACAGCTTATGGTTACATCATATTTCGGAAAGGCAAAGGACATCAAAATTCCTTCAACCTTCCAGAATTATAAGGTAACAGTTGTAGGCCACGGACTTTTTGATTCACCCGACGCAAGCATTGAAAGCGTGGAAATTCCGGATTCCGTTACCGAAATTCAGGATTACGCTTTTGCGGGCAACTCCAACCTTTCAAAGGTTAAGCTTCCCAAGAACCTTAAAATTATAGGCAACAACGCGTTCTGGAACTGCCCCAAGCTTACATCAATCGAGCTTCCGGCAACGCTTAAGAAAATCGGCGTTTACGCTTTTTCCGCGACAGGTCTTACAAGCGTTAAGATTCCGTCAAGCACCACGCTGACAACTCTTGACCAGTTTGTATTCTTCCAGTCAAAGAACCTTAAAGAGGTTACAATCCCCGGTTCCATGACAAACATTGCCGACAACGCGTTTAAAGAGTGTTCAAAGGATCTTACAATCAAGGCAAAGGCAAACACCTACGCCGTAAGCTACGCCAAGAAGAACAACATTAAAACAGAGTTAGTTAAATAATAACCGCGCAAAGCGGCTTGACACAAAATCAGCATTATAAGAGGTAGATTATATGAGTAACAAAGAGTATCCCATTGTGGAGAACGCCGAAAGCTTTGAGGCTGCCCTTGCAAGGGTAAAAAAGGCTCAGAAAATTTTTGCCGGCTACACACAGGAGCAGGTTGACAAAATTTTCCTTGCCGCCGCAACCGCCGCCAACAAGGCAAGACTGCCCTTGGCAAAGATGGCTGTTGAGGAAACAGGCATGGGTGTGACAGAAGACAAGGTTATTAAAAACCACTTTGCTTCGGAATACATTTACAACGCCTACAAGGACGTTAAAACCTGCGGTGTAATTGAGGAGGACAAAACCTACGGCACTACTAAAATTGCCGAGCCTATCGGCGTGGTTGCCGCTGTTATTCCTACAACAAATCCAACCTCTACAGCAATATTTAAAACACTTATCTGTTTAAAGACCAGAAACGGCATTATCATCAGTCCTCATCCCCGCGCCAAGAAAAGCACAATTGAGGCGGCAAAGATAGTTTTGGAGGCTGCCGTAGCGGCAGGCGCTCCCGAGGACATAATCAGCTGGATTGACGTGCCGTCGCTTGAGCTTACAAATATGCTTATGCAGGAAGCGGACATCATTCTTGCCACAGGCGGCCCCGGAATGGTTAAGGCCGCTTACTCAAGCGGAAAGCCCGCCCTGGGCGTAGGCGCCGGCAACACTCCGGCAATTATTGACGAAACAGCCGACATTGTTTTGGCGGTTAACTCAATTATACATTCAAAGACCTTTGACAACGGCATGATTTGCGCTTCCGAACAAAGCGTAATTGCTTCAAAAAAGGTTTACGCGAAGGTTAAGAAGGAGTTTAAGGCAAGAGGCTGCTACTTCTTAAATCCCGAAGAAACCGAAAAGGTCAGAAAGACAATTATCATCAACGGTTCGCTGAACGCTAAAATCGTAGGTCAAAAGCCCGTAACAATTGCGGCTTTGGCAGGCGTTACCGTTCCCGAAGCTACAAAAATTCTTATCGGCGAGGTTGAAAGCGTTGACATAAGCGAGGAATTTGCTCACGAAAAGCTTTCGCCCGTGCTTGCGATGTACAAGGCGGAAAACTTTGACGACGCGATTGCCAAGGCGGAACAGCTTGTTGCCGACGGCGGCTACGGTCACACTGCTTCGCTTTATGTTGACGAGGTAAACAGCAGAGATAAAATTGCCGAGTTTGCCGCTCACATGAAAACCTGCCGTATTCTTGTTAACACTCCGTCCTCTCAAGGCGGCATCGGCGACCTTTACAACTTCAACCTTACCCCGTCGCTCACCCTGGGCTGCGGCTCATGGGGCGGAAACTCGGTAAGCGAAAATGTAGGAGTTAAGCATTTGCTGAACATTAAAACCGTTGCCGAGAGGAGAGAAAACATGCTTTGGTTCAGAGCGCCCGAAAAGGTTTACATTAAAAAAGGCTGCATGCCGGTTGCTCTTCAGGAGCTTAAGGACGTTATGGGCAAAAAGAGAGCCTTCCTTGTTACCGACAGCTTCCTTTACAAAAACGGCTACACCAAGCCGATTACCGACAAGCTTGACGAAATGGGTATTGCTTACACCACATTTGCCGACGTTGAGCCCGATCCTTCGCTTATTTCAGCTCAGAAGGGCGCCGAGGCTATGCGCAAATTTGAGCCGGACACAATTATCGCCCTCGGCGGCGGTTCGGCAATGGACGCGGCAAAGATTATGTGGGTGCTTTACGAACATCCCGACGCGGATTTCCAGGATATGGCAATGCGCTTCTCCGATAT
>DOUO01000161.1:5361-5526 GCA_003520555.1 Oscillospiraceae bacterium | reverse complement strand
GAACGTCGTCGTACTGGAGTACGTCCTTACGTATACCGAAGTTGCGCAATTCAACCTTTTCCTGCGAATTTTCTATAATGCCGGTGAGCATTTTGTTTTCGATGGGAGTGTCCTCGTCAACGTTCATGCGTTCCATCATCGCCTTCATGCGGTCGCCGCCGAACA
>DOUO01000161.1:0-5264 GCA_003520555.1 Oscillospiraceae bacterium | reverse complement strand
GCTTTCGCCCGGGTCGCCCTGACGTCCCGAACGTCCGCGGAGCTGGTTATCAATTCGGCGTGACTCGTGACGTTCCGTACCGATAATCATAAGACCGCCCGCGGCGCGAACCTGATCGGCTTCGTCCTTGATTTCTTCCTTATATTGTTCGTTGAGCTCACGGAAAGTTTTGCGCGCTTCAAGGATTTCCTCGTCCTCGGTTTCGGCGTAGCCTGTTGCTTCCTCAATAAGCTCCTCGGGATAACCCTGCTTGCGCATGGAAGCCTTTGCCATGTATTCGGCGTTACCGCCGAGAATGATATCGGTACCGCGGCCTGCCATGTTGGTAGCGATTGTTACCGCGCCGAATTTACCTGCCTGGGCAATGATTTCCGCTTCCTTTTCGTGCTGTTTCGCGTTGAGGACATTGTGCCGGATTCCCCTGCGCTTGAGCATTTTTGAAAGAAGCTCGGATTTTTCAATTGAGATTGTACCTACAAGAACCGGCTGTCCTTTCTTATTTGCCTCAACGATTTGGTCGATTACGGCGTTGAACTTGCCGTTTTCGGTCTTGAATACGGAGTCGGGCAGATCTTCACGGATTACGGGTTTGTTGGTGGGGATCTCAACAACGTCAAGCTTGTAGATTTCCTGGAATTCCTCGCTTTCGGTTTCACCGGTACCGGTCATACCCGAAAGCTTGGTGTAAAGGCGGAAATAGTTTTGGAAGGTGATTGTCGCAAGGGTTTTGCTTTCGCTTTGAACCTTTACGCCTTCCTTTGCCTCGATTGCCTGATGCAGACCTTCGTTGAAGCGTCTGCCGTACATCAAACGGCCGGTGAATTCGTCAACGATAATAACCTCGCCGTCCTTTACAACGTAGTCAACGTCGAGCTTCATTACGCCGTTAGCCTTGATTGCCTGGTTTACGTGGTGCTGAATTTCAAGGTTATCGGGGTCGGTAAGGTTTTCGATTTTAAAGAACTCCTCAGCCTTTTTAACGCCGAGCTGTGTGAGCGTGGCGGTTTTTTGCTTTTCATCAACAACGTAGTCAATACCGTTTTCTCTGTAGTACTCCTCCATGTCGTCCTTTGCGTCAAGCTCTGTGAAGCGCTGAAGCTTCAGCGTCTTTGCAAGGGCGTCGGCTCTTTCGTACATATCGGTAGATTTTTCGCCCTGGCCGGAAATAATAAGCGGAGTTCTGGCTTCATCTATGAGGATTGAGTCAACCTCGTCGACGATGGCAAAGGCGTGACCGCGCTGAACCTTGTTTTCTTTGTATACAACCATGTTGTCACGCAGGTAATCAAAGCCGAGCTCATTGTTTGTGCCGTAAGTAATGTCCGCGGCATAGGCTTCCTTTCTGAGTGAGTTTTCAAGGTCGTGAGTAATAAGACCTACGGTAAGACCGAGGTATTTGTAAAGCTTGCCCATCCATTCGGAGTCGCGGCGCGCAAGGTAATCGTTGACGGTTACAATGTGCACGCCTTCGCCCGTAAGGGCGTTGAGGTACGCGGGAAGGGTTGCCACGAGGGTTTTACCTTCACCTGTTTTCATTTCGGCAATACGTCCCTGATGAAGAACAATGCCGCCGAGAACCTGAACCGGAAAGTGCTTCATTCCGAGCACGCGCCAGCTTGCCTCGCGGCAAACCGCAAAGGCGTCGGGCAGGATGTCGTCGGTGGTTTCGCCGTTTGCAAGGCGTTCCTTGAGCACCGCGGTCTGTTTTTTCAGCTCGCTTTCACTCATTGCGGCGTATTTATCCTCCAGGGCAAGCACTTTTTCGCTGAGCGGTTTAATTCGCTTAACTTCACGCTTGCTGTAGTTGCCGAACATAGCTTTCAAAAAATTCATCTTGTTCTGCTTCCTTTCTATGTTAAGTGGGATTGTATACTATATTATATGCTTAACGTCCTCCGCGCAGGCATGCCGCCGCGGCCTTCATTGCGGCGTCCGCCACGGGACAGGCGTATTCAAAGCCGTAGCCGGAATCCTCCACCACGCAGGCAAAGGCAAGCGGCGCGTCGTTGTCCTGAGAATAGCCGACCATCCAGGCGTTTGGGTTCTTGCCGTCGCCGACCTCGGCTGTGCCGGTCTTTGCGCATACCGAAAGGCCTTCAAACAGCCCCGAGCGCTGGTAGTTATAATATTCGCTGACGGTATAACGCATTACTTCGTCAAGCTTGCCGGCGGTGGTTGAGTTAAACATTTCGTGTTCGGACGGCTTTTTAAATCCGATAAGCTTGAGCAAATCTCCCGAACCGTCCTTGATATATGTGGGATTAACCGCCTTGCCGCCGTTGGCTATAGCTCCGCAGAGCATTGCCATTTGCATGGGATTCACGGTGTCGTCGTACTGACCTATACCTGACCAGGCAAGCTGGTTTTGGTCTGCCTTTGCAACGTCAAAATGGCCTTTGGCGGTATTGACGTCGTCGACCTCAAAGGATTTGTTTATTCCCGCCTTTTTTGCGGCGGAGCTCATAACGTCCTTGCCCATTTCAACGGCCATTTCGGCAAAGGCTATGTTACATGAACGCGACATGGCTGTTTTGTAGTCGATTTCACCGTGTGTTTCCGTACATGTGACCTTGTTTCCGCCGATTTCCTTTTCACCCGTGCAGTTCCAGGTGCGTGTGTAAAGGTCGGGCATGTTCTCCATTGCCGCCGCCGAGGTTATAATCTTGAAGATTGAGCCCGGAGTGTAGGTTGAGGAGAGCACGTTGTCAAGGTAAACGCCGTCGTATTCCTTTTCGTTGCTTTCATTGATTTCGGGCGGATTTGCGGGGTCGTATCCCGGCGTGCTGACCGAGCAAATCACCTCGCCCGTCTTATAATTATATACCACGCACGCGCCTTTTTTATTGTAGCTTGAAAGCACGTCGTAAGCCGCCGCGCAGGTTGTTGCGTCCACGGTGAGAGTAATGTCATGAGTAGCGCGCATTGACTGCGGCATATTTAAGCCCCAGATGAGGCTGTAGCCCGAAAGCTGTGAACGGTACTTGCTTTGTACCGCGGTTGAGATGTTGAGGCTGTTGTCGCCGACAGTGTGCAAAAGTCCGCGGCGAACGCTCGGGTTGTCGTTATAAACGCGCGCGCCGTCCTGTGTTTGCGCAAGGGCATAGCCGTTGCGGTCATAAATAGCTCCTGCCTGTTCCAGACCGCCGCTGCCCGAAACATGGGCGTTGTACGGCTGGTCAACCCATGAACCGGCGTTTACAATCAGCTCAAAGGAGAAAAACCCGATTCCGCCGATAAAGGCAAGCGCGAACAGCAGAATCAACGTGTTTCTCCGCATTATCCGTTTCATATAATCACTTCCTCAGAATAATCCGAAAAGCCGCTATCTTTTAATTGAGTATGTTCTTTCGTCCGCCGCCTTGATAAACGCGAGCAAGCCCCAAACCGACATTATGCTTGAACCGCCGCTGCTGATAAACGGGAAGGTAACGCCCGTGAGCGGAAGGATGTCGGTTGCGCCGAAAATGTTAAGCGAGAGCTGAACCACAAGAAGTCCGGCGGCACAGCATGCGGAAATTGAATAGAAGGTGCTGCGGCTGCGCGTTGTGATTGCGCGCGTGTAAATTACAAGCAATGCAACCGAAAGCGCGATTGTAATCGCCACAATTATGCCCATTTCCTCGGCCAGGAGTCCGAAAACCAGGTCGCTTTCGGAGGCGGCAACCTGCTTAAGATAGCCGTTGCCTATTCCCACGCCGAAAAGTCCGCCGCTGGCAATAAAGGTGAGCACGTGGGTTTGCTGGTAACCCTCTGCCTGCGCGTATTCCCAAACATGGCGCCACGCCTTGAAGCGGTCGGCGACGTAGGGCTTAAACCTCAGCACAAAGGTTACGCCGAACGCCGCGGCGGCAACCGCCAGAATAACGGTTTTGATATCTCCCGAACGCATAAACGCGATAAGCAGGAAAGTTACAAAAAATATAAGAGCTGTACCGAAGTCGCCCATGAGCGCAAGCAAGCCTACGCAAATTACCGAAAAGATGATAAATTCAAGCAGGTTTTGCTTTGTTTGCAGTTTGTCAAGCGTGCCCGCGCCGATGAATATGTAAATAATTTTAACAAGCTCGGAGGGCTGAATTGAAAACGGACCGATGAAAATCCAGTTTGCCGCGCCCTTGGTAATTTTACCGAACAGTATGCTTGTCAGAAGCAGCAGCACAGCCACAATCATCATGGGAAACCTGAGCTTGCTGATTTTGTCGGGATCCTCGATAAGCTTGATGATTACGCAGAATATTATCATGCCCACAGCCGCCGCGATAAGCTGGACGTAGGCGGATTTTTCAACCTGCCGCACAAGCATCATTACGCCTATGCCCGTCAGGAAAAGTCCCAGCGATTCAAGCTCAAAGTTTACTCTTCGCAAAGCGAAGTACGAAACGGAAAAGAAGCCCCATTCCACCGCCGCCAGCGCGCCGAAAAGCACAATCGGAGCAAGCGGGTTTGTGCCGTCGTTCCAGAACACGGCTTCAACAGCCATGAAGAAGTGGAACAGCGTAACCATGAGCATAAGCTTCCACGGCTTTATGGCGGGCTTGTCACTGACCTTTGAAAAGAACCAGCTTGACCTGAGCGGAGCCTGAAATTCGTCGCCCCTGCGGAATTCAAACTCTGTTGAGCCTATTTTTATTACGTCGTTAATAAGCACTTGGGCTCTGCCCTGAACAGGCACGCCGTTTACATAGGTGCCTCCGGTTGAGCCGGTGTCGGTGATAAACCAACCGTCGCTGCGTCTTAACAAAACGCAGTGATTTCGCGAAACCGCCAAATCGGGAACGTAAACGTCGCTTGACTTGCTTCTGCCGATTGAGTTTTCCCAAAACAGCACGGGTATAACCTTGCCGGTTTTCATATCGCACAGGGTTACAAGCGGTTTCTCGGTTCGTCTGCGGCGGCGCATTGCCGCGTAGCACTGGTACACAATGACGATTGCGTATACGGGCAGCAGCATTCGCAGAGCCACAACGCCGGCGTCAAAAATAATTGATAAATCAGGCATTCCGCAGACCTCCTTTTTATTCATAGTTATACATTATAAATAATACCTCAAAACCATTTCATTGTCAATATTTTATACTATCTTCAAATCAGTTTGCGTCCGGCGGCTGAGCAAAGAAAAAAGACAGACAAGCCGTTAAGCCTGTCTGTCCGCGATTTATTCTTCTTAACCGGTTAATCCGTGTCCAGCTTAAGAACCGCCATAAACGCTTCCTGAGGAACCTCAACCGTTCCGAGCTGCCGCATGCGCTTTTTGCCTTCCTTCT
>DOUO01000010.1 GCA_003520555.1 Oscillospiraceae bacterium | reverse complement strand
GGTATGCCCGTTATGGAAGGAAAATGCGCTTTGTTTAAGGCGTTCGGCAATGTTGACGCGTTTCCCGTTTGCGTCAGAAGCAAGGACGTTGACGAAATTGTTAACACAATTTACCTTATCAGCGGTTCGTTCGGCGGCATTAACCTTGAGGATATCGCGGCTCCGCGTTGCTTTGAAATCGAGCGCAGACTTAAGGAAAAGTGCGACATCCCCGTTTTTCATGACGACCAGCACGGCACAGCTATTATTGTTGCCGCGGCGCTTTTGAACGCGCTTAAAATTGTTGACAAGAAAATCGGAGAAATTAAGGTGGTTATGAACGGCGCGGGCGCGGCAGGCGTCGCGATTGCCAAGCACCTGATGAACATGGGCGTTAAGCACATTACCATGTGCGACAGCAAGGGTATTATTTGCAAGGGCGATTCAAGGCTGAACGCCGCAAAACAGGAAATTGCCGAGGTTACAAACCTTGAACACAAAACAGGTAAGCTTGCGGACGCGATGAACGGCGCCGACGTATTTATCGGTATTTCCGCCGCGGGCTGCGTAAGCGAGGAAATGGTTAAGAGCATGGCGGATAATCCTGTTATTTTCGCTATGGCTAACCCTACTCCCGAAATAATGCCCGACCTTGCCAAAAACGCCGGCGCGGCTGTTGTCGGCACGGGCAGAAGCGATTTTCCAAACCAAATTAACAATGTTCTCGCCTTTCCGGGTATTTTCAGAGGCGCGCTTGACTGCAGAGCAAGCGACATCAACGAGGAAATGAAGGTTGCCGCTTCGTTCGCAATCGCTTCGCTTGTTGATGACGACGCGCTTAATCCCGAGTATATCCTCCCCCACGCCTTTGACCCGAGGGTTGGCAAAACGGTTGCCGCCGCGGTTAAAAAAGCCGCGATTGAGTCAGGCGTAGCAAGGATTTGACAAATAACATAATGATTATTTAATCAAACTATAAAACAACGGGCTGATTTACAAGTCAGCCCGTTTGGTTTCGTTAAGAAGCTGTTTTGCACGGTTAAGCAAATCAGCTTTTTTATTTTTGGTTTTTTCTTCAATTACTTCGTCAAGCAAAGCGTTTAAAATTATTCCTATGGTTTTTCCTTCACATATTCCCGTCGAAATCAAATCGTTTCCTTTGATTTTTAATTCTTTTAAAGAAAAACATTCGTTATCAAGCAATATCTGTTCATACTGTTTTTCCGCGTTTGTCACCGAGCTTAACTTTTCCTCACGCATAAAGTCGGACTGTGAGTTATAATCCGCCTTCATCACCTTAAACAGCATGGGCATGAGGTCTTTCCCGACTTTGTTCATCAGGCGCTTGACCTGTTTTTTTGTCCCGTTAAAGCGGACGTCGTGGTACAAGATGAGCTTTACGCAGGAATCAACAAGAGCGTTCGGATATTTCAGCCTGCGCAGCACATCGTTCGCAATATCCGCGCTGAGCTTTTGATGACCTTTAAAATGACGGGTACCGTCCGAGTCCTCTGTCATTGCCAATGGCTTGGCGATATCATGAAAAAACATGCTTATCCGCAAAACAGGCTCGTTATTAACGCCGGCGACAGAACGGGTTATATGGCGGTAGACGTCATACTTATGATGAACGGTATGTTGGTCAAAGTCAAAGCAAGGCGTGATTTCGGGAATAAACACAGCTATGACTTCGCGGTATTCGTTCAAAATTTCCTCAGCGTACTTCCCTGTTAAAATCTGCGTAAACTCGGCTTGAATTCGCTCTGCCGCGATGTTTTTTAAAAGCAAGGCGTTTTGCTTTAATTCATCGGCGGTGTTTGCTTCAATCACGAATCCGAGCCGTGAAGCAAAACGAAGCGCGCGCAAAATTCGCAATGCGTCCTCGTTAAAGCGTTCGTTCGGATTTCCGACGCAGCGTATAACGCCGTTTTTAAGGTCGCGTATACCGTCAAACGGGTCGATTAATCCCCGTTTTTCACTGAAGGCAATTGCGTTCACGGTAAAATCGCGCCGTGACAAATCGCGCGTGATATCCGACGTGAAGCTTACGCGGTCGGGGCGGCGGTTGTCGCTGTAATGTCCGTCCACGCGGTAGGTCGTTACCTCGTAGGGAGTGTTGTCAAGCACTATTCCTACGGTTCCGTGCCTGATACCTGTATCTATGGTTTTGAACTGCGCAAAGCACTGTTTTATCTGCCCGGGAAGGGCGTTTGTGCAAATATCCCAATCGTGCGGAGCAATGCCGAGCATCGCGTCGCGCACGCATCCGCCTACGGCAAAGGCTTCAAAGCCGCGGTTTTCAAGTCTGTTTATTATTTCGGAAGGATTTTCAGGGATAGTAATTTTCATCAGACATCATTTCTTTATTATTTTTGCTTTATTTTTAAACCTTGATATCAGGCGGTTGTTTATGCTGTACAGCACATTGAAAACAATTGCGGTAGCAACAGAGAATACTATTAAGGTGAGTATTGAATCCGTGCTGAGCTGTGAAAGCCCGAAAAGATTTCCGAAGAAGGTTGAACCGATTACAAAGCCCGCGGTGCAGAAAAGTATCATGGCAACTCTGAGCGCGTTGAACGGAATTGAAAGCCTGATAATAAGCAACATTCCGGACAAAGCGGTAACGTATACCGAAATCGTGGAAAGCTCAGCCGCCGATATGGGAACAATGTTTGTGGAGCTGAATATGGCTATTATGATTATGTTTATTATTACACAAACCGCCGCCGGCAGCGCGCGCATAATGATGTTGAAGGTGAAGTTGCCTTTGATGATGTTTTTGTTGGGCTGAAGCGCAAGTACAAACGACGGAATACCGACAGTGAACGCGCTTACAAGCGTAAGCTGTATGGGCTCAAAGGGATAGTGCATGCTTGAGAACATGAAGAATACCGCAAGTATAATTGAGTAAATTGTCTTTACCAAATACAGCGAGGAGCTTCGCTCAACGTTGTTGATTGACCTTCTTCCCTCTGCCACTACATTGGGCATCGAAGCAAAGTCGTTGTTTACCAATACAATTTGCGACACGTTTCTTGCCGCCTCGCTGCCCGAAGCCATCGCTACCGAGCAATCGGCTTCCTTCAAAGCCAAAACATCGTTTACACCGTCGCCTGTCATTGCTACCGAATGACCTTTCTCTTTTAACGCCAGTACAAGCTTTTTCTTTTGAACAGGGGTAACTCTGCCGAACACGTTACAGTTTTCGGCAACCTCCTTAAGCTGTTCGTCGGTTGTAACCGTAGTCATGTCAACCGCGTTTTCCGCGCCCTCGATTCCGGTGTCAATCGCAATGCTTTTTACGGTTTTTACGCTGTCGCCGGAAATTACCTTAAGCGTAACTCCCTGCTCCTTGAAATAATCTATGGTTTCATTAACGTTGTCACGAAGCCGGTCTTTTATAAGAATCAGCGCCATGGGGTGCAAATCCTCGGGAAGCTGTGAGCTTTCCCTGAATTCCTCGTCCGAGGACGCCAATACTATTATTCTGACGGTTTCTTTTATCTGCTGAATTCTGTCAAAAATTTCGGCGTATTTTTCTTTATCAGAAAAAACAAACTCTGCCGCGCCGATAATATATGTTTTTCCGTTTTCAAATGTTCCGCCCGACCACTTGGTTTCAGACGAAAAAGCAACGAATTTTTTGCAGGGTACAACCTCGGCGCCCTTTGTGTATTCGTTGATTGCGCGCAGTGTGGCGTTTATTTCATCGCTTGCGGCAACGATTGACGCCAGGGATTTTTTTATCTTATCATCATTGGTATTAAGATTTATTATTTTGTGCACGTTCATCTCGTCCGCTGTCAGCGTACCGGTTTTATCAAGGCACAGCACGTCAACGCGCGCAAGCGATTCTATGCAGTACATTTCGTTTATAAGTACGTTTTTTTTCGAAAGGCGGATTACCGAAACCGCAAGCACCGTACTTGTAAGCAATATCATTCCTCCGGGAATCATGCCTACCAGCGCGGCAACGGTGGCAACAACCGCGGTTTGAAGCGGTTGCCCTTGGATAAAAAACTGGCTGATGAAAAGCATGGCGCCGATTGGGAAAATGATGATTGAGCAAAGCTTAATTATAAAGTTAAACGACGACAAAATCTGCGAATTGTTTTTCTTTATATACTTTGCTTCGCTGTTGATTTTCGCGGCATAGCTTTCGTTGCCTACGCGTGTTACACGCGCGTAGCAGGTTCCTGCCGAAATAAAGCTTCCTGAAAGCAGCTCGTCGCCGGGTTCCTTTTGAATTAAGTCCGATTCACCGGTAAGCAGGCTTTCGTTTGCCTTGCAAATGCCGTCAAGCACAACGCAGTCGGCAGGGATTTGATTTCCGCGCGACAAAACAATTATATCGCCTTCAACGATTTTTTCTTTGCTGAGCTCCGTAAGCACGCCGTCGCGCATGACGGAAACCTTGCTTTCGGAAAGAATAGTAAGCTTGTCAACGCTTTTCTTTGAACGGATTTCCTGAATTATGCCGATAATCGTGTTAAAAAATACAACGCCGATAAACAAAAGGTTTTTGTATGAACCAACCGCTAACAAAGCAATAAAAAGAATTACGTTAACTATGTTAAACAATGTAACAATGTTATCATAAAAAATCCTTTTTATTGACTTGGTTTTTATACCGGAGGTGATGTTTATTTTTCCTTCCGCGGCTTTTTGCGCTGCCTCCTCAGAGGAAAGTCCTTTTAGTTCCTTCAATGATTCTCCCATAGTAAACCTCGATAAAAAATAGAAAATGATATAAATTTTTGAAAACAAGACCGTTTTAAGCGGTTTATTTTATTTTTGCTTCCAAAAAAAATATTAATATC
>DOUO01000099.1 GCA_003520555.1 Oscillospiraceae bacterium | reverse complement strand
CACATTCGCGTTTATATATTCCGCGTACTCGCGGCTTGTTTGGCAAATTAAATTTGTAGCATTTTTACATAAAATTTTGTAAAAACTAAATGACAATCCAAACTAACAATTATGCAAAAAAACAAGTAAAAATCGGCTCTTTGGCATTATACACAAAAAGGAAATTGCTTTATTGTGCATATAGCAGATTGAATAAATTGCTATTATTTGTTATTATTTAATTGTAAACAGGCACCCGTGCCTGAATTGGTAATTTTATTTAGGAGTGAGAAATTTGAACAGGAAAATCATGAGCGTCGTGCTTGCAATCTGCATGTTGCTTTCGTGCGTTGCGGCAGGCAGTTTTACCGCAAACGCAAGCACCGCGCAAAACGCTGTTTCGGCTCAGAACGAAACAAATTCCGTGGCGGCAAGCTACGGCTTGGCTTCAAAAATCGAGGACGGCAATATCCTGCACTGCTTTGACTGGAAGTACAGCGACATCAAGTCGTCCTTAAGCACCATCGCTTCGGCAGGCTTCAGCGCCATCCAAACCTCTCCCGCGCAGGAACCCGACAGCTACGGCGCATGGTACTGGCTTTATCAGCCCCGCGGCTTTTACGTAAACTCAAGTCCGCTCGGCAGCAAGTCCGAGCTTCAGGCGCTGTGCACCGAAGCTCACAAGTACGGCATTAAGGTTATTGTTGACGTCGTTGCAAACCACCTTTCCGGCGACCACAGCAAAATCCAGTCCGACCTTCAGGGCGGTCAGTACTGGCACAGCAATGTTTCAATCAACTGGTCAAACCCCACGCGTTACCAGCTTATCAACGGCAACACCGGTATGCCCGACCTCAACACAAGCAACAGCTATGTTCAGAACGTTGTCAAAAACTACCTCAACTCCTTAAAGGGTATGGGCGTAGACGGCTTCCGTTTTGACGCCGCCAAGCATATCGGCCTTCCCTCCGAGGGCGACAACTTCTGGAAAATGGTTCAGTCCGTAGGCCTTTACAGCTACGGCGAAATCCTTGACCAGCCCGGCGGAAACGCAAAGTCAATTATGAACGAATACGCCAACTACATCGGCGTGTCCGACATTCCCTACAGCGGCAACATCACCGGTTCAATCCGTGACGGCGCTGTAAAATCAACCACCGGCAGCTATTGGAACGACCTCGGCGTTGACGCCGGCAAGATTGTTTACATGGCTGAAACCCACGACACCTTCTCCAACAACACTCCCGAGCAGGGCGAGGGCGGCTGGACAAAGTACCTCAATCAAAACATCATCGACCGCTCATACGCGGTGCTCGGCGCAAAGGCAAATTCGCAGTGCCTCTACTTCTCAAGACCTTCCTCAACCGATAAAAACAGCATTAACGCGGGTCAGAAGGGCAGCACGCACTTCACCTCTGCCGAGGTTGCTCAGGTCAACCACTTCCACAACGCCATGGTCGGCAAGGCGGAAGCGATGACAAGCGGAAGCAACTGCTACGCCGTATGCCGTGAAAACGGCGCCGTAGTAGCGGCAGCAAAGGGCTCTAACATCAACGTAACCGTTCCCAACGGCAACGTTAAGCCCGGCGTTTACACCGACAAAGTTTCAAACACACAATGGACCGTAACTGAAACCACAATGACAGGCAAGGTCGGCTCAATGGGTATCGCGGTATTCTACGATGAAAATCCCGAAGTTAAGCCCACCGCGGTTCCTGTCACAACTCCCACGGCTCCCGTCACAACTCCCACAACTCCGGTAGGCAAGGTTCTTATCGGCGACGCCAACGGCGACAACACCGTTACAATCAGCGACGCGACCGAAATTCAGATGCACCTTGCGAAAATGAAAACACTCACAGGCAAGTACGCGGCTGCTGCCGACGTAAACGGCGACAACGGCATTTCAATCAAGGACGCGACGATGGTTCAGTATTTCCTCGCGCATCAGTTCACCCAGTCGGGCAACTGCGGCAACATTTCCGGTCAGGATCCCACAACTCCCACGGTTAAGCCCACAACCCCGACGCCCGTTGTTGACACATCAAAGGTTTACTTCAAGAACACCCAGGGCTGGTCGCCGGTTAAGGCTTACTTCTGGAGCGATTCCAACACCCAGATGATGCAGTGGCCGGGCAACGACATGACCGACGAAGGCAACGGCATTTACAGCGCGTCAATCCCCTCGGGCGCTACAAAGGTAATCTTTACCAAGGGCGACGACAGCGGCAAAACCGCCGACCTCACCCTTCAGGCAGGCAAGATGTACGTAAACGGCAGCTGGACAAATGTTTCCGGCGGCAGCTCGGTAACTCCCACACAGGGCGGGGCGGATTCCTCAAAGGTTTACTTCCGCAACAACGACAACTGGAGCCCCGTTAAGGCTTACTTCTGGAGCGATTCCAACACCCAGATGATGCAGTGGCCGGGCAACGACATGACAAGCGAAGGCAACGGCGTTTACAGCGCGTCAATCCCCTCGGGCGCTACAAAGGTAATCTTTACCAAGGGCGACGACAGCGGCAAAACCACAGACCTTGACGTGCAGGCAGGAATGATTTACGACAACGGCTGGTCGGCTTACAACGGCTGATGACCGTGTTCCGAACAAATAACTAAAAATCGCAGACAGCTTTATGCAATATAAAAGCTGTCTGCCTTTTATTTTTGTACATAAAATGGAATATTGCGGCAATTGTTGTAAAACCGGAAACTTTGTGATAGAATAATCAAAGTATAATAATACTGATACATGATAAAAATCAGACAATCTTTGCGGTCTGTTTTCTGTCAAAAATCAGTTTAAAATCGCGAAAAGAGGGCATATCGTGAGAAAGCTTGCGCAGCGCACCGAGGCGGTAGTAAGCCTTGGCGCGCTTGAACATAACATAAACAGAATACGCCAAATTACGGGCGATAACGTTGAAATCATGGCTGTGCTCAAGGGCGACGGCTACGGTCACGGCGAAAAGGGAATTTACCCCACGCTGAAAAAATGCGGAATCGAACGCTACGCCGTGGCGGTTTGGGAGGAAGGCGCCTCGCTTCGCAAGGCAGGCTGCACCGAACCCATACTCCTGCTGGGCGACACCTGCGATTTGCAGCTTGAAAACCTCATAAAATACAACCTCACCCCCGCGATATTTTCTACGGACACCGCCGAAAAACTCAATATGCTTGCCAAATGGAGCGGAATAGTTCAGCCTGTCCACATTAAAATCGACACGGGCATGAGCAGAATAGGTTTTCCTGCCGACAAAAGCTCGGTGGAAACAATTAAGAAAATCAGCGCGATGTCCAACCTCAAAATCGAGGGAGCGTTTACGCATTTTTCGCGGGCGGACGAGCCCGACGGCGAAAGCGCGAAGTCTCAGTTTGAAAAGTACCTCCGCATGATTGAGCTCCTTGAGGCGGAGGGAATTTACATTCCCTGCAAGCACGTGGCAAACAGCCCGGCGGTTTTGCTCCGTCCCGAAACTCAGCTTGACGCGGTTCGTCCCGGCGACATTCTGTTCGGCCTGTGCCCGATTGACGAGGAAGAATGGGAAAAGGCGGATTTCCGTCAGGTAATGAGCTGGTACACCTACGTGGTAATGGTCAAGGAAGTTCCGGCGGGAACCGAGGTAGGCTACGGCGGAACGTTTGTCACAAAACGTCCCACCAAAATCGCCACAATCCCCGTTGGCTTCGCCGACGGCTACAGCCGCGAGCTGTCAAACATCGGCAAGGTCAGAATAAACGGACAGGAAGCTCCGATTATCGGCAGGGTGTGTATGGATCAGTTTATGGTTGACGTAACCGGACTGAGCTGCAAACGCGGAGACACCGTAAGCCTGCTTGACGACAAGCTGAGCGTACTGTGGATGGCAGACCTGCTCGGCAGGAACGTTGATGAAATTGTCTGCGGCATCTCAAAGCGCGTACCCAGAATTTACGAAAAGTAAGTTAAGGAGACATAACTATGGCAAATTATATATTCAGAATTTTAAAGAGCGCAAGCCTCGGAAAAATGAAAGAGGCGGTAAAAACCTGTCACGAGCGTTCCGGCAAAAGCAGCCTTAAAATCTTTTTCGACATGCTCTACTGCGCCAAAAAATACGGCGCGGGTTATTACGATTACCAAATCTTCGCGTTTTATAATTTAAATAAAAAACAGCGCTCAACCTATGTTACGCGCCTTGTAAGCAAAAAGTTCAACACCTTCATGAACGACTACGCTTACGACCACTTCCTTGAAAACAAGGACGAATTCAACGAGCTGTACAAAAACTGCGTGCGCCGCGGCTTTATTCAGCTTCAAAAGGCAAGCAGGGAAGAGGTAAAGGAGTTCTGCGAAAAGCGCGAGTACATCTTCTGCAAAATGCAGGACCTTGAATGCGGCCACGGCTGCGAACGCATAAAAATCAGCGACTACAAAAGCTTTGACGAGCTTTATAAATACCTCACCGACAGGCAGTTCTGTATCCTTGAGGACAACATCACCCAGCACCCGGACGTTGCCGCGCTTTATCCCAACGCGGTAAACAGCATGAGAATCATCACCGTCCTCGATAGCAAGGGCGAACCCCATGTGCTCTATATTGTGCAAAAAATGGGTATCGGCGGCAGCATTATCGACAACAACTGCCTGTTCACCCCCGTTGACCCCGAAACAGGCAAAATGCTTTATCCGGCTCATTCGGGCGACACGGTTAAGGGCATCATTTACGAGGAACATCCCGAAACCCATATTCACCTTCAGGGCTACACAATTCCCTATGTTAAGGAAGCCGTAAAGATGGTGCTTGAGGCGGCAAAGGTAACGCCGCAAATCCGTTATGTAGGCTGGGATGTTGCCACAACTCCCGACGGTCCCGAAATCATCGAGGGCAACACCTACTGCGCGCATGACTTCTGGCAGCTTCCGCCGCACACTCCCGACGGAATCGGTATGCTCCCGAAAATCAAGGAGTACATTCCCGAATTTTTCTGCGGCGGAAAAGAGGGAATTAAAAGAAATTTTGATTGGCTCAAAAAATAATATACAAAATCGACGGCAGAGCGTTTTTTCACGCCAAGCCGTCTTTTTTTATTA
>DOUO01000080.1 GCA_003520555.1 Oscillospiraceae bacterium | reverse complement strand
ATTAATCATCTTTCGTGCACGGGATAAACCGCCCGTTCGCCGCCTATATATTTCGGGCGTGTGCGCGCTGCCAAAAGTATTGCGTTTCCGATACGGTCAATACTGAGCCTCACCGGCACGGCTACACGCTTTAAGTGCATGCCTATGAGCGTTCCGCCGATGTCAAGCCCCGCGTCTGCCCTTATTTCTTCAACGGCAACCGGGTTTTTAAAGGTATTGTACGCAACGGTAGCAAACGAACCGCCTGCCTTGGGCTGCGGCATTACGCAAACCGTTTCGGCGTCGGGAACGGCTTCGTTTTCAATAATAACGGCGCGGTTAAGGTGCTCGCAGCACTGAGCGGCAAGATAAACACCGTTTTCGTTCAGCGCGTCGTAAATTCCGCGGAACACTTCACGGGCAGCGTCAAGGCTTGAATTATGACCGATAACGCCGCCGGTTATTTCGCTTGAGGAACAGCCGATAACCATAACGGAACCGGGTTTTAAATCCGCCGCGACAATAAGCTCGTCCGCGGCTCGCTTTGCCTGAGTATATAATTCGTTATCCATGCTAACATCTCCGTTTTTATTATTTATATAGTATACCATATTATCACCGAAAAATAAAGACTCGTGTCAAATTGTAAATTTCGGCATATTATGCAGTGCGGCACAAGCCGTAAAGAACAAAACGAAAGCAGGAACCAAGTGAATATAAACGGAAAAAAAGGAGTTGACATTTCCTCCGCTAACGGAAATGTCAGTATGGAAAAAATCAAAAAAGCGGGCTATGATTTTGTCATGATTCGCTGCGGCTACGGCTCGGACATCGCTTCCCAGGACGATTCTCAATTTGAAAACAACGTCAGGAAATGCGAAGCAGCCGGAATTCCGTGGGGCGCATACCTTTACTCATACGCGCTCAACACCGATGAAGCCAAAAGCGAAGCCCGTCACGCAGCAAGGCTTTTGAGAAACAAAAAGCCCACTTTGCCGATTGCTTTTGACATGGAGGACGGAGACGGATACAAGCAACGCAACGGAATGCCCGACAACAGCACTCTTGTGGCTATATGTAAAACGTTTTTATCTGAAATCAAAAAACAGGGCTACTATCCCATGCTGTATTCCTCGCTGAGCTGGCTTAACAACCGGCTAAACGACAAATCTCTGCTTACAAGCTACGATATTTGGGTTGCCCAGTGGAGCTCGTCGTGCACCTACAAGGGCAAATACGGAATGTGGCAATACGGCGGCGAGGTTAATTATATTGACGGCAACAGCATCGCGGGCGTAGGTACAATTGACAAGGACAAGGCATACAAGGATTATCCGTCAATAATCAAAAACGGCGGCTACAACAACTGGAAAAAGCCGGACGGCAAGGTTCTTGATTCCTCAGGATATGTAAAAGGCGACAAAAGCACAGGAGTATTTGCGCTTAAGGAACTGCTGCTTATTTCAAAACAACTGAAAATCAGCACGCAGGGCATGGATCAAAACAATATCTTCGGCGAAGGTACGGAAAAGGCTGTAAATCAGATTTTAAAAAAAGGCGGCTACGTACAAAACGGAACCGCCGGCAATAACTTTGTCAAATATCTGTATGGATTAATCAAGGCAAAGATATAAAAAAGGGCGGTTCACAAAACCGCCCTTAAAATATTTAATTCCGATTATTCTTTTTCGAGGAACTTATAAACGAGAGCCGCAACAGCCGCGCCTACAAGAGGACCTACGATGAATACCCACAGTGAACCCATAGCCGCGGTGTTACCGTTGATTGCAGCCACAACAGCGGGGCCGAAGCTTCTTGCGGGGTTAACCGATGTACCTGTAAGGCCGATACCGAGAATGTGAACGAGTGTAAGCGTAAGACCGATTACAACGCCGCCAAATGAACCGTGGTTAGCCTTCTTTGAGGTAACGCCCAAAATCGCGAGAACAAATACGCAAGTGAGCACAGCCTCAACCAAAATACCGGCAGCAGGATTTTCGTGAACGCCTGCAAGACCGTTTGAACCAAAGCCGCCTGTTTGATCCTTTACGCCGCCGAGATTAAAGATAGCAGCCAAAAGACCCGCGCCTGCAAAAGCGCCGAGGCACTGGGAAATAATATAGCCGATAAAGTCACCGAAACTCATGCCGCCCGAAATAAGAACGCCGAGCGAAACCGCGGGGTTGATGTGACAACCGGAAATATTGCCTATGCTGTAAGCCATAGCCACGATAACAAGACCGAACGCCAGCGCGGTAAGAATGTAGCCGCCGCCATGAGCTGAGTCACAGCCGACAAGCATTGCGGTTCCGCAGCCAAGGATAACAAGGACAGCGGTGCCGATAAACTCGGCGATGTACTTTTTTACAGAATTCATAAATGTTCCTCCTTTAAATTTGCGGACAGCATGTCCGCTTATGGATTATATTTCCATAAAATAAATATAACACATATTTTTAAATATTGCAATAGGTTTTACTAATTAATATTTTTTTAACAAGCAGAAAATGTCTATTTTTGACATATTTTATTAATAAAAAAAGCCGACTGTAAAAGT
>DOUO01000069.1 GCA_003520555.1 Oscillospiraceae bacterium | reverse complement strand
ACAAGGCTGTTGAGGTTTACGGCGCGTGCGGCTTGTGCGTGGTTGAGGCTGAGGGGATTCCCAAGCTTCTGCGTTCATGCTCCGCAAAGGTTTCGGAGGGCATGGTTGTCAATACCGAAAGCAAGCGCGTTGTTCAGTCAAGAAAGGTTGCCATGGAGCTGCTTATGTCGGCTCACGACGGCGACTGCGTCGCCCCGTGTCAGCTTAACTGTCCGGCAAGAACCGACTGCCAGGGCTACGTCGGCTTAATCGCGAACGGTGAATACGACGCGGCTTTAAAGCTTATAAAAAACAAAATCTCACTGCCTGCTTCAATCGGCCGCGTTTGTCCTCACCCCTGTGAGAAGGCGTGCCGCAGACAAAACGTTGAAGAACCGATTAACATCGCTCAGCTTAAGGCTTTTGCGGCTGACATGGACTTAAAAGCAGACAGCTATGTGCCTGAGGTCGCGCCCTCAACCGGTAAAAAGGTTGCAATCATCGGCGGCGGCCCCGCGGGTCTGACAGCGGCTTACTACCTTACAATCATGGGACACAGCGTAACCGTTTACGATATGATGGATAAAATGGGCGGTATGCTTCGTTACGGTATTCCCCAGTACAGACTTCCCAAGGAGGTTTTGGACAAGGAAATCGCCATCATTGAGAAAACAGGCGTTAAATTTGTAAATAACGTAAAGCTCGGAGTTGACTTCACAATTCAATCTCTTAAGGCTGAAAACGACGCTGTAATTGTTGCTGTCGGCGCGTGGAAGTCCAGCTCTATGCGCACTCCCGGCGAGGAGCTTGAGGGCGTTTACGGCGGTATCGACTTCCTTCGCGGTGTAATCAAGGGCAACGCCCCCGAAATCGGTGAAAAGGTTGTAATCTGCGGCGGCGGTAACACCGCAATGGACGCGTGCCGTACCGCTGTAAGACTCGGCGCGAAAGAGGTTTATATCGTTTACAGAAGAACAAGAAACGAAATGCCGGCCGATAAGCTTGAAATTGACGAGGCTGAGGAAGAGGGCGTAGTTTACAAGTTCCTCACAAATCCGCTTTCGTTCAACGGAGAAAACGGCAAGGTTAAGTCAATCACCCTTCAGCTTATGGAGCTTGGCGAACCCGACGCTTCCGGCAGACGCAGACCTGTGCCCATTGAGGGAAAGACCGAGGAAATCGCGGTTGACAGCGTAATCCTTGCCATAGGTCAAAAACTTGTTACGGAGGATGTCAAGGAGCTTGAGCTCAATCAGCGCGGCAATATTGTTGCCGACGAGGACTTCTTTACAACAAGCATTGACGGCGTGTTCGCTATCGGCGACGCCACAAACCGCGGCGCTTCAATTGCAATTGAGGCAATCGGCGAGGCTGACCGCTGCGCAAAGGCTGTAGACGCGTTCCTCAAGGGCGAAAGCCTTGACACAAGAGTGCCCTATATCAGCAAGCGCGACGAAAAAACAATTGACTATTCCGACAGACAGAAGGAAAGCAGAATCAATCCGAAGGTTCTTCCTCCCGAGGTCAGAAACAAGAATTTTGACGAGGTTTCGCTCGGATTTACCGAGGAAGAAGCTCAGAAGGAAGCTCAACGCTGCCTTGAATGCGGCTGCCGCGAATATTACAAGTGCAAGCTCTTAAAGGTTGCGCAGCGTTATGACATTGACCCCGGACGTTTTGCGGGCGAAATGCCTCAGAAGTATACTCACGACGAAAACGCGTTCATTGAGCGCAACACCTCAAAGTGTATTCTTTGCGGACTTTGCGTTCGTTCCTGCCGTGAGGTTATGGACCTTCATTCAATCGGACTTATGGGACGCGGCTTTAAAACCGACGTTTCACCCGCATTCTCGCTTCCGCTTGACCAAACAAACTGCAACAACTGCGGACTTTGCGTTCAGCTTTGTCCCACAGGCTCGCTGACGGAAAAGTCAAGCCTTAAGAAGCAGGTTCCGCTTGATGAAATCTACACCGAGGAAACCGTTGAAATCAACGGTCAAAAGGCAAGCGTTTCCGTTGCAAGATATAACGGCAAAATCTTAAGGGTAATCCCCAACGACGAGGTTTCGCGCAAGAGCGGACTCACTCGTGAGGAACTCAGAGCGCTGGTTAAATAAATATTTCAATATTCGGGAGACCGCAAGGTCTCCCTTTATTTCGCAAAAAACAGCCTCAACATTGACAAAAAAATAAATTAATGTATAATAGAAATGTTACGATAAAGAATCCGAAACGGAGGAATATATATGGCAGGAAACAAAAAAATGGTCGAGGCTATTACAAGCCGAGATGAGGACTTTGCAAAATGGTATACCGACATTGTAAAAAAGGCTGAGCTCGTTGATTATTCGGGCGTAAAGGGCTGCATGGTTATTCGCCCTTACGGCTACGCAATCTGGGAGCTTATGCAGGCCGACATGGACAGGCGTTTTAAGGAAACAGGTCACGAAAACGTTTACATGCCGATGTTTATTCCGGAAAGTCTGCTGCAAAAGGAAAAGGATCATGTTGAAGGCTTTGCTCCCGAATGTGCATGGGTAACAATAGGCGGTCAGGAAAAGCTTACCGAACGCCTTGCGGTTCGCCCTACCTCGGAAACACTTTTCTGCGAGCACTATAAGAAGGTAATTACAACATACCGCGACCTGCCAAAGCTTTACAATCAGTGGTGCAGTGTTGTAAGATGGGAAAAAACAACGCGTCCTTTCCTGCGTACTTCGGAATTTCTGTGGCAGGAAGGTCACACAATGCATGCCACTGCCGAGGAAGCAAAGGAAGAAACCCTCAAAATGCTTCACGTATACAGTGATTTCTATAAGGAAACACTGGCTATACCCGCGGTAATCGGTCAGAAAACCGAAAAGGAAAAGTTTGCCGGCGCGGAGGCAACCTACACAATTGAGCCTATGATGCACAACGGCGTTGCTCTGCAGGGCGGCACCTCGCATTACTTCGGCGACGGCTTTGCAAAAAGCTTCGGCATTACATATACAGGCAAGGACAACAAGCTTCATTATCCTCACCAGACCTCTTGGGGAACCTCGACGCGTATGCTCGGCGCGCTTATTATGGTTCACAGCGACGACGACG
>DOUO01000057.1 GCA_003520555.1 Oscillospiraceae bacterium | reverse complement strand
CGGGATTTATAATAAAAGCCGTCGGTTACTTGCTTTTTTTGTTGTTTGGGTTTACAATAAACAGTGAATAATTACGGATAATTGCAGGAGGTTTGTATGAGAAAGTTCAGAGGATGGTTAAGCGTTCAGGTCGCAAAGCACCCTAAACGTGTGGTATTGGTCTTAATTATATTGTTCAACGTGCTTTTTATCACTGTTTCCGCCGCGTTAATCAGCGCGCTTTCCCTGAGCGGAACCGAGAAAATGAACTTCTTTCACGCTGCTTACTATACGGTAACGATGATTCTTGACGCCGGATGTATTGAGTCAGTAATAAAGGACATAGGCACCACGGGCGTCGCGCTGACAATAACCTGCCTGGCGGTTATCATCATCGGAATGATAACCTTCACCGGAGCGGTCATCGGTTATCTTACCAATATTCTCAACAATTTTATCGAAAACGCGAGCGCGGGCAATACGCGGCTTTATCTGTCCGGTCACACCGTCATCCTCAACTGGAACGCCAGAGCTTCCGAGATTGTCAACGATTTGCTCTACAGCGATAACAGGGAAACGGTTGTGGCTCTGGTAAAATCAGGCAGAGATGAAATTAATAAGGAAATCGAGGAAAGACTGCATCTTACCATTGAAAAAGAGAACGCGGAGGTCCGCAAAAAAGCGGAAACAATGAGCTTTTTCGCGCGCAGGCGGTTCCTTAAAAACAACCTGCTCGACAGCAACGTTACTTTCATTGTCATTGAAGGAAATATCTTCTCTCAAAAACAGCTCAGGGATATAAGAATAGATTTGGCAAAGACTGTAATTGTTCTCAGCAACGACCCGTCGGATTCAGCCGCCGAGGACGGCACGCTGCCCGACGAGGGCAATCCTCAGGCGGTAAAAGCTTTGATGCAGGCGTCGGATATTGTGTCTGCCGGAAATGCCGCGCATAATCAAAACATCATCATCGAGATTACCGATTTATGGACCTATGACATCGTTCAAAGAATCATCAGCGGTAAAGAGCTCGGCGAAAAATGCAATATCGTAATGTTCCGGGTTGAAAAAATCCTCGGTCAGCTTTTGGCGCAATTATCAATCACGCCCGAATTGACGTATGTATACGGCGATTTGTTCTCAAACAAGGGAGCGGCGTTTTATACCGAGCCTGCGCGTACCGACGATGAAATCGGCTATATCCGCAATTATCTTTCAACGCACAAAAACGCCGTACCTCTCACCTTGCTTAACCGTAACGGCAAAAGCAGCTTTTGCTTTGCGGCGGATAAGCAGAACAGTATCAACATAAAGCATGAGCCCGTAAATTCCGGACTCAGCGTTAAGCTGAACAATACGCAGGGCGAATGTAAAAGAGTGATTATGATCGGCCACAACAGCAAGGTTGAGGAAATTATGAGCTGCTACGAAGCCTTCATATCATGTCAGAACGGCGATAAACAAACCGTTCCGCTTAAAGTTACCGTTATTGATGAAGCCGACAGTCTGAGAAGAATGGATTATTACAAGCGCTATTCTTTTGTTGAAGAAGCTGCCGAACTTGATATTTATAATATTGATAAGACCTTTGAGCCGATTAACCGCCTGTTTTCCGACACCTCAGAGGAAATCAACATGCTGATTCTCTCCGATGACACGGAACTCGACGAATACGCCGACTCCTCAGCCCTGATGTATTTGGTTTATATTCGTGACTTTATCAATAAATTGCTTCGGAAAAACCCCGGCTGTGACAAAAAGAGGTTGAAAACCATCGTTGAAATCACAAACCCGGGACATTATGATATAGTCAAGGGCTACGATATGGTTGACGCGGTAATCAGCAACCGTTTTGCGGGTAATATTATCACGCAAATAGGGGAGAAGGAGTCAATATATGATTTTTACAAGGGCTTGCTGAGTTATTCTCCGGAAAACGGCGGTCAATGCAAAAAGCCGCAGCTCAAAAAGGTTTCGTCCTTCTTCGCGGAAACACCTCCTGCGTGTACGGCTTACGATTTGACGCGCGCCGTATTTGAAGCCTCTGTTTCGTCAGCCGAAGCCTCGGAAAAGCTGTATCCCGCAATGGTTCTCGGCTATATAAAAGCCGACGGCGAGACGGTAATCTTCAGCGGCGATTTGTCGGAAATAAACGTTTCGCTTGAAGCCGAAGATAAGGTTATTGTATATACGGATTTTGTGTGACGCAATTTCACTGTTTTTGAGAGGTATAAAATTTCAGACCGAAAGGTTTTGAGGAGCGATAATATGATTCCAAACGACCCGATGATACTTTTAAGCTACGTAAACACCAAGCTGCGCGACGAATACCCTTCTCTTGAAGCTATGTGCGACGATTTGCAGCTTGACAAAGCAGGGCTTGAACAAAAGCTTGCGGACGCGGATTACGTTTATGATAAGTCCCTTAACAGGTTTATTTAGTCATATCTCACAAATTGACTAACTGATTTTCTACAATGTTTTTTGATTTTGTTGGACTTTTAACCGTTGTTTATGTTATAATACTAATATTATTTTAAACTATAATTAATTTAACGGAGGTACTGCCAATGTATAAGATAATCAGGTCGTTTGTTTCAAAAACAGCCTTTAAGGTTTGGCGTATGAAAAAATCAACAAAAATTGCCATCGGAATAACCGCGGCGGCAGCGGCGGCAGCGGCAGGGGCTTATGTCGTAAAGGCTCAGCAGGCTAAAAAGCAGGAGCGCAGCGTCAAGAGCCTGGTCGTTGAGGACGCGATTAAAAGGCTCCCTATCCGTTCGTCGGCTCAGGAAAGCTACGAGGAGGCTCTTGAGCAAAGCAGCCGTCCGTATGTTCTTCCCGACTTCGCGAGAAATAACATCGGTTTAACCGAATACGACGATTTTACCGACACCTTTATTTTGCAGCCCAAGGACAGATTTTCGGATTTTGTCATTTTTTACATTCACGGCCACAACTTCTGGTCTGACCCCTCAAAGGTTCATTTCAGATTTTACAGAAAGCTTGCCGACGCCCTCGGCGCAACCCTTATTTTGCCCGTATATCCCAAGGCTCCCACATATCATGTAGCAGACGTTCATGAAATGCTCCTGAGCCGTTACAGATATCTTATCGGCGACAAGGAAATTGCTCCCGAAAATATTATTTTTGCGGGTGACGCGGCAGGCGGCGGACTTGTGCTTTCGCTTCTGCAAAGGCTGAAATATCAGGCAATCGCAATGCCCGGAAAAGCTCTGCTTATCTCTCCGTGGCTTGACATAACAAACACAAATCCCGACATGGTTACGGTTCAGGGCACCGACCCCCTCCTCAACATCGACAAGCTTGCGTTCCAGGGCAAGGAGTACGCCGGCGAAGTTGATTTGGAAAGTCCCGTAGTAAGCCCGATTTACGGCGACTTAAAGGGACTTCCGCCCATGACGGTAATCACGGGTACCCACGATATTCTCTGCGTTGATTCCCTGAACCTTGAAAAAATCGCCGAGGCTCAGGATTTGGATATCAATGTATTCACCTTTGTAAATCAGCTTCATTTCTTTGTGGGACTTCCGATTCCCGAGGCTAAGGAAGCGCTTGAAATTATTGTCGAGGAGATTTTCGGCGTAGAGGACTGCGAGTGCGGATGTGACGAAGATTGTGAATGCGACGGGGAAGAGGCTCCCGATAATAATATCGAGGACGCAGCCGAAACCGCCGAAGCCGACGTCGTTGTGGTTGAACCTATTGACGCGGATGAGGTATAATACCAAAAACAAGCTTAAACAAAAACAAGCAGGGCCCGTAAATTGCCGGGTCCTGCTTTTTGCTCGTTATTTTTCGTGAACATGCTTTCCGCTCATATGCTTTACTTCCATTTCAAGCATACAAACCCTG
>DOUO01000156.1 GCA_003520555.1 Oscillospiraceae bacterium | reverse complement strand
CTTTTCAGTGCGTTAATGCCGCGCACAGCCTTGTCAAAGCTTCCCTTGCCCCGTATTTCATCGTGAGTTTTTTCACAGCCGTCAAGGCTGATTTGAACATAATCCACGCCGCAGGCTCGAAGTTTTTTTGCTTCTTCAACGCCGATAAGCGTACCGTTTGTCAGCACGCCCGTAGAAATTCCTCTGTCGGCGGCGGTTTTCAGCAGCCAATAAAGGTCGGGATGGGTAAGCGGCTCGCCGCCCGTGACGTTTAACAGTCCCTTAAACTTGTTTTCCGTAAGCAACTCGGTGTATTGGTCAAGTATTTTTTCAAGCTGAGCCCTGCCTTCAAACGCCGAGTAGTCGTCCTGATAGCAGTGCCTGCAGCGCAGGTTGCAGCGGTGCGTAATGTGCCACTGCAGTGTGAACCTGCCCTGCGGAATATACGCTTCCACGGCTTAGAACGACGAACTGCCGCCGCTGCCGCAGCTTGAACAGCTTGAGCCCGAGGAGCAGCTTGAACAGCTTGAACAGCTTGAGCCCGAGGAGCAGCTTGAGCAGCTGCTTCCGCTTGAACAGCTTGAAGAATAGCTGTGATAAACAGGTCTGGGCGGTCTGTGAACCGTAACCGAACCGATGTACTGCGGATTCGCAAGCATATTTACTTTGCCCGTGGTTTTCATCTTCATTGATACAGGTCTTTCGGCTCTTCTGATAAGCGGATTAAATTTAGATGAAAACGCTATGGAAAGCGCGATAATTATGCCGAGCATAAGCGAGAGCACAACATATCCGGCAATTTTAAGCGGTTCGGGAACGTAACCGCCGTTAAGTTTTGTGAATATCTGTTCAAACGCGGTTTTGCCGCAAAGATAATAGTTTTTCCTTGAGGCATAACTCTTTACATTGTCGGTAATTGAACGCGCGTAGGAATCGTTGATGGTCTTTTCAATCTCGCCGTAGGACTGGATTGTCAGCTTGCGAATGTTCATGTTTATCGCGAAAATAGTTGCGCTTTCAAGGCTGAAAAGCTCTCTGCGCTTCAGGCGCGCCTGCTCTATTTCACTTGAAGCGGTTTGCTCTGTTGTCCAGAAGGCGGCGTTGCCGAATTGAGTAACGGACTCCATGTCTTCGGCAAGCATTTCCTCCTCGTCGTCTGACAAAAGGTCAAGCTCGTCAATAATAACAACCTTGTAGCCTGTGTCGGGATTTATGTATTTTGTGCCCGCGGTTTCGGTTTCCGCAAACGCGAAGTTAACCGAAACGCTTAAAAGCACGGCGGCGCAAAACATCACTGATATTGCCCTTAAAAGCTTAGTTTTCATCATAAGCCGCCCCCTTCTTGTTAAACTGAGGAAGTCTGCGCAGGGCGACCTTTGCCTGGAAAAAGATGTGCAGTAGCGCAAGCCCGAAAAGCAGCGCGGCAAGTACGCCCGAAAGCACAAAGTAAATTTCCTTGGCGGCGGCGTCGCGCGCAATGGTCAGCAGGCTCGCGATTGAAGCAAAAAGTACAATTGTTCTGAGAACCGTATTCGGTGTTTTAAACTTTTTAGCTTCGGCGACAATACCGTTTTGCTGATACGAAAGCCCCGTTAAATTAAGATTTTTTATCTTGCGGGTAAGCGAAAGCTGGCTTACCTGCTCCAGTAAATTAAAAATCATTCCGCCCAAAAATATGATAAAGCCCAAAAAGCTTCTTGACTGTCCCACTGTGCCGTCGGTGGTGGAAATTATTATGCCTAACGTCGCGGCGGCGGCGGAAATATAAAACCTCGGCGGTATTTTTACGTCAATTGAATTGTCGTGCACGGCGCGGCCGACAGTGCGAATGTACGCGTGCTGCATTATGTACATTCCCGAAAGCGCAAACACCGCGCTTAAGCCCATCGTTGTGGTGGCGGGAATTGTGGGCAAAAAGTTCATCAAGCCCAAAAGCACCGCGAAAACAGCGGCGGAAATTCCAAAAACCGCAATTAAAATCCTAAGCGGACTCAGCGGTAAATCGGCGGCAAGCCTGCCTGTCTGACCGTTAACGGTGGCGTAGGTTATTTTGTTTTTGCGGCGGTAGCTCATGAACCACACCGGATACAGCCTGCGGTCGTCCTCCTCAAGCTTCATGGGCATAAAGTCGTCGGGAGACTTGTCAAAGTTGTAGCCCTTGTCGGTAATTCCGGCTTTTACGGCAGGGTCGTTTTTCAGCGCGGTGTACATACTGTCCTTAACCTGCTGCTGAGCCGCGGCCGCGTAGGCAAATGTATCGTCGCTGCCTGTTTCGGCGTAAAAGCCGCACAGGTATCCGGGAGAAAAGTCGTGAATTCCCCTCATGTCGTAGGGCTCAAGCTGTTCGCTTAAATGGTCGTCAAACGCGAGCGAAGCCTCGTGAACCGAAATATCGTCAACAACATAGTCAAGGTTCAAATCGGTTGTAAAATACTCGGTTGTGTAATCGTAGTTGCCCACAGACTTTTCGTCCGTTTTAAGCTTCAGGCGCGAATTACCCTGAACCAGCGTGCGGTAACTGACGTAAGGCATGTAAATTCCGCGGAAACCCTCAATAAGATTCGGGTCGCGGTATTTTTTTGAAACAAAAATATTCTTTTTTACCTCTTTTACATAAATCTCCTTGCACTGCTCCTTGGTTATCTTGAAGGGGATAATTTTGTCGGGCTTCCACTGCTTTCTGAGCTTGTCGTGAATTGTTGAAGCTCCGCCGCAGTACGGACAAAAGCCCACCGCGTCGGCAGGGTCGGTTGTCATAAGGCTTGCTCCGCAGTCCGGGCAGACATAGGCAAAGCTGTCAAAGACCTGCGCGGTTTCGGCGTCGTCATAAACGCTGTCCGGCAAATCCGACGGCTTAAAGCTGCTGCGGCAATGTTCGCACACGGTTTTCTGTGTGGCAATGTCAAACCTGAGACCTGAGCCGCAGGACGGACAATGAATCATTAAAACACTTCCTTTAATTTTGTTTACACAAAACAATGATATCACAACTCGCGCTGTTTTTCAATTGCATATCACGGTTTATTGCAATTATTCTTATTGAAAAACCTGATTATATGTGATATACTAAACAGGTATAGATTTTTTTCGGAAGGTGATTTTATGGCTGACAAAACCGTCAGAACAAGATACGCCCCAAGTCCTACGGGTTTTATGCATGTCGGAAACCTTAGAACCGCGCTGTATGAATACCTTGTGGCAAAATCTCAGGGCGGAAAATTTGTCCTGAGAATTGAGGATACCGACCGCGAACGCCTTGTTGAAGGCGCGGTTGACGTAATTTACAACACACTGGAGCTTGCGGGACTTAAGCACGACGAAGGCCCCGACATAGGCGGTGACTTCGGTCCCTATGTTCAAAGCGAAAGAAAGGACATGTATCTGCCCTACGCCGAACAGCTTATAAAGGAAGGCAAGGCGTACCGCTGCTTCTGTTCAAAGGAAAGGCTCGAAAAGCTGCAAAGCGAAAACGTGGGCGGCGGCTACGACCGCCATTGCCGCGACTTGCCGCAGGAGGAAATCGACAGGCTCCTTTCGGAGGGCACGCCCTATGTTATCCGCCAGAAAATGCCGGTCGAGGGCAGCACAACCTTCAGCGACGCGGTTTTCGGTGAAATCACCGTTGAAAACTCCGAGCTGCAAGACCAGATTTTAATTAAGACCGACGGATATCCCACATACAACTTCGCAAACGTTATTGACGACCACACAATGGGCATTACGCACGTTGTAAGAGGCTCGGAGTATTTAAGCTCTACGCCCAAGTACAACCTGCTGTATTCTGCCTTCGGCTGGGAAATTCCAACATACATCCACCTGCCGCTTATCATGGGCAAGGACGCCGACGGCAACGTTTCAAAGCTTTCAAAACGCCACGGCGCGACCGGCTTTTACGATTTGATTGATGACGGCTATCTTCCGCAGGCAATCATCAACTACATCGCGCTTTTGGGTTGGTGTCCGAAGGACAACCGCGAAATCTTTACCCTTGCGGAGCTTGAAAAGGAATTCTCAACCGACAGAATCAGCAAATCTCCCGCTGTGTTTGACTACGACAAGCTTTCGTGGTTCAACGGCGAATACATAAAGGCGATGACGCCCGAGCAGTTTACCGACGCCGCTATGCCGTACTACAAAAAGGTTTTCGGCGACAGGGAAATGCCGTTTATTAAATTTGCGGACATTCTGCAAAAGCGCACAACTCAGCTTACGCAAATTCCCGAAATGCTCGACTTCTTTGCCGAGCTTCCCGAATACGGCAAAGAGCTTTTTGTCAACAAAAAAAGCAAAACAAACCTTGAAAACGCTCCCGTTGTTTTGCGTGAAGCGTACAGCCGCCTTAAGGCATTGCCCGAATGGACGGCGGACGCC
>DOUO01000025.1 GCA_003520555.1 Oscillospiraceae bacterium | reverse complement strand
TTTCTATCAGGAATTAGTATAAATTCGTAAACAGCTAAAGATTTGAAAAAAGGAACGGCGTTGACCGTTCCTTTTGTTGTATAATACAGAGATTATGTTTATATCGTTTTCAAATACTCAAGACTTTCGTCAAGGGTTTTGCACAGGCAGTCAACCATCGGGCGGATTTCATCGTCGGGCTGCAAATAATCCGGCACCATGACGGTGTGCATGCCTGCGGCATGCGCAGACTGTATTCCCGTAAAGCTGTCCTCAAACGCGGCGCAGAAGCGGGGCTCCTGCCCGAGTCTTTTTGCGGCGGTCAGGAAGATTTCCGGGTGAGGCTTGCCGTTTTTAACGTCGTTACCGCACACAAGCTCATCAAAGTATTCAAGCACGTTGATTGATTTAAGATTAAGCGTTGCGGTTTCACGCGAGGTAGAGGTTGCCAAAGCGATTTTGACGTTGTTTTCCTTTAAAAAATCAAGCAGCTCATACAGCCCCGGTTTTGCCGGGACGCCGTCGGTCATGAGCTGTTCAAGGTACATTTCGTGGCTTCTCGCGGCAAAGTCCCAATACGGAAAATCGCTTCCGTAGGCGGAAAGGTAAATTTTTTCAACCTCGGCCTTGCGTTTGCCCAGCGTTGTTTTGTAAAAATCAAGGCTGTAATCGTAACCTGCCTCAGTCATCATCTTTGTCCAGTTTTTATACACTGTTTTTTCGCTGTCAATCATAAGACCGTCCATGTCAAGAACCGCGCCCTTAATCATATATACCTCCTGTAATCCCTTATCTTTAAAATGAAAACAGGGAGACCGCAAGGGTCTCCCCCGATATCAGCGTTCAATCATCAAAAATTCGCAGCTGAACGGTTTAATATGCAGCTTATAATTCTCAAGCACTGAGCCGAACACAGGCTTTGCCTCGGCATATCCCGGAGGCGGCGCGACAACCTCCTCGTGGTCACTGAGGTTGAACACGCAGTAAATGGCGGTTTTTTGGTCATGGCGGATATACGCAAGCCTTCTGTTTTCGGCAAAAGCGTCAACAAAGTCGCCGTCCCAAAGCGCCGAGCATTCCTCGCGCAAAGCGCCGAGCTTTTTATGCCATTCAATAAGCTCGGTGTTTTCCCTGCCCCACGGATAGCAGCAGCGGTTGAACGGGTCGCGGTAGCCCTCCATTCCGGCTTCGTCGCCGTAGTAAACGCAGGGGAAGCCGGGCAATGTGTACTGCATCGCGGCGGCAATTTTGAGCAGCTTAATTCCGTGCGCGCGCCGGTCGTCGCTGAGCTTGGTGTTTGCCTGCCACGCGCGGTCGCGGCCGTTAAGCGGCTCTCCCGCAAGCATTGTCAGAATTCTCTCGGTGTCGTGAGTACTAAGCGAGTTCATAAGTACTCTCAGCACGGGACGCGGGTAGTTTTCGATAACGCTCATAATCTGCGCCATTGTGTGGCGCGCGTCCTGACCGCGGCAGAAGTTGATAATCGCTCCGCGGAAAACGTAGTTCATAACCGAGTCAAGCTGTTCTCCGAGCAAAAACTTTCTTCTTGCGCTGTAGCTTTCCTTGTTGCTGGCATCCTCCCAAACCTCTCCGACAATAAACGCCTCGGGGTTTTCTTCCTTTACGGATTTGCGCAGATTTTCCATGAATTCGTCGGGGAGCTCGTCGGCTACGTCAAGTCTCCAGCCCGAGTTGCCCAAACGCATATATTTTCTTATAATGCCGTCCTTGCCGTTGATGTATTCGTTAAAGGCAGGGTCGGTTTCAATTACCTCGGGCAGGGTGTAGAAGCCCCACCAGCTGTGGTAATTATCAGGCCATTCGTTAAATTTATACCAGCTGTAATACGGCGATTCCTTGTCGCGGTAAGCGCCGCCCTTGCCGTAGCGTCCCGAACGGTTAAAGTACACGCTGTCCGCGCCCGTATGCGAGAACACGCCGTCGTTAATGATGTGTATTCCCCGTTTTTTGGCTTCCTCGCAAAGCGTTACAAAATCGTCCTCCGTACCCAAAATAGGGTCGATATGCGAATAGTCGCCGGTGTCGTAACGGTGGTTTGAATAAGCTTCGCTGATAGGATTAAGATAAATGCAGGTAACGCCCAAATTCTCGAGGTAATCAAGCTTTTGGGTAATGCCCTTTAAGTCGCCCATAAAGAAATCACTGTTTGTGATTTCGCCGTGTTCGTTCGGCGCCCACTGCGGCAGCGCGTACCAATCTTTGTTGCGCGTAAAGTCCGTGCGCTTAAGATTCTTTTCTTCGCCGCTGAAACAAAAACGGTCGGGAAAAATCTGATACATCACGCCGCCCACAGGCCACTTCGGGGTTTCAAAGCCCTTTTTGTAGCAGGTCAGCTGCCAGCTTCTGCCGGGCGAATCCTGAATTTGGCTGATTGTGTAAGGGTCGCTCGGAACAAGATATTTTGTGGAATCCGGCGTATTAAGCTTAAAGAAATACCAGTAAAGTCCTATTCTGGAAGGAGTGAAGTCACATTCCCAGATTTCGGTGTCCTTGTCAAAGGTGCCGCACCAAATCAGGCGGTGGTATTCCCAGTTATAGTCATAGTCATATTTAACGCAAAGCTCAACGGTGCGCGAGTGAACGTCGCGTGGCATAAGCGTTCTGAAATGAACCGTGGTATTTTCTTCAACCGCGCCGAAGGGCGAACGGTAATAAATTTTTTGTGAATCAAAAGGAATAGGCATAAAATCCTCCTGCTCATCTGTAGTATTCAATAGTATTCTAACATAATAAGTTACAGATTTCAAGCCATATTTCGAATACGGAAACAAAAATATAGCGTTATGCCGCCGTATTTTGCCGCAAAAATTAATAACGCCGTGTTTATTGCTATTGTGCTTTGAAAAATATTGTGTTATTATATATAGTGGATATTTATATTGAGAGGTGTAATTATGAGTAAAAAACGCGTCAGCGTCCAGATTGAGGGACGAAATTATGCTGTCATCACCTCTGACAGTGAGGAATATGTGCTCGAGGTTTCGCAGGATGTCATAGACAGAATCCGCCGTGCTTCACAGTCGGGCAGGAACCTTGACACCAGAGACTGCGCCGTGCTTGCGGCAATGGATTTTTGCGACGACCGCAACAAGGCGAATAAGCGCAACAAGGAAGTTATTGACAAGGCGGACTTAATCATCCGCCAGTCCGCTGAGCTTACCAAGCAGTGCAAGGAATACAAGGAAAAGCTTGCCGGCGCGATTAACGAAAACACAAATCTTACAAAGCGCATAAGAGCTCTTGAGGATCAGCTCCGCACGCTTATGAAGGAAAACGAAAAGCTTAAAAAGCATGCCGACGCAAAGAAGCCGGACAGCGAAAAAAGCTTTGAAAAAAAGGTTAAGGACAAAAAGGCGGAGAAGCTGATGGGCTATGTGCCGATGAAACAGTATTCTTTGTTTGAGGACGGAAGCAACGGCAATGGAAAAAATTGAAATTCTTGCTCCGGCAGGCGGCTTTGACAGTGTAATTGCTGCGGTCAGGTCCGGCGCGGACGCGGTTTATCTCGGCGAAAAGCTGTTTTCCGCAAGAGCCTCCGCAAAAAACTTTGATTTTGAAGAGCTTAAAAAGGCTGTGGCGTATTGTCATATACACGGAGTAAAGGTTTACGTTACAATAAACACAATTGTTTTTGACAACGAGCTTGAAAAGCTCGCTCAGGCAATAACCGACGCCGCGAAAGCCGACGCCGACGCGCTTATTGTGCAGAACATGGGCGTGGCGCGGCTTGCAAGGCAAATTGCTCCGGATTTGGCGCTTCACGCCTCAACCCAAATGAGCGTCCACACCGCGTCGGGCGTAAGAGCGCTTTATGAAATGGGCTTCAAGCGCGTTGTTCTGGCGCGTGAAATGAGCCGCGAGGAAATAAAGAAGGCGGCTGAAATCCCTGTGGAGCTTGAGGTTTTTGTGCACGGTGCGCTTTGTATGTGCGTTTCGGGACAGTGCTATTTCAGCGCGATGATCGGTTCGCGCAGCGGCAACCGCGGAGCCTGCGCCCAGACGTGCAGACTTCCGTTTTACATAAAAAAACGCGGCGGCTGCGCGCTCAGCTTAAAGGACAACAGCCTCATTTCGTATATTGAGGATATGCAGAGCATAGGCGTTACCTCGGCAAAAATCGAAGGAAGAATGAAACGTCCCGAATACGTTTCCGCGGCGGTAACAGCCTGTGTTGAACAGCGCGATTTGGGCTTTGTCACCGACAAAACCGCCCAAACCCTCAAAGGCGTTTTCTCACGCACGGGTTTCACCGACGGCTATTATAAGGGCAAACGCGGCGCTGAAATGTTCGGAGTCCGCCGCAGGGACGACGTTGTTTCGGCGGACAACAGGCTGTTTTCCGAAATACGTCAAAATTATAAGGACGAAATTCAAAACATACCCGTAAAAGGCAGCTTCACCGCCGCGCTTTCACAATATCCGTCGCTGACGCTGACGGACGGAAAAAACACGGTTTCGGTTAAGGCGGAAGCAGCCTGCGAACAAGCGGTAAAGCTTCCGCTGACGGAAGAAAAATGCCGTGCGCAGCTGTCAAAAACAGGCGGCACGGCATATAAAATTACGGAATTAAAAACAGATATTGAAGATAACATAAGCCTGCCGCTATCGGTGCTTAATAATCTTCGCCGCGGAGCGTTGGCAGAACTTGATTCAAAACGCGCGGCGGTTCATAACTATAAAATCAACCCTGCCGAATTAAGGGAAATAAAGCCGTATACACGGCGCGGAGGCGCGGTGCGCGCAAGGGTTTCGGGCACAAGGCTTTCGCCCGCGTTTAAGGAGTGCGAGATGGTTTTCGCTCCGTTGTTTGCTGATATACGCGAGCTTGAACGCCTGAAAAACGATGGTTACCCGATAGCCGTTGAAATACCGCGCGGAATGTTCGGCCGCGAAAAACAAATTGACGTTCAGCTTAAAAGGGTTGCCGAAATCGGTATAACCGACGCGCTGTGTCACAACATCGGCGCTTTGTATCAGGCAAAAAAGCAGGGCTTTAAGCTGCACGGCGGCTTCGGTCTTAACCTTGTTAATACCCTTGATTTGCTGTGGGCGGAGGAGTACGGAATTGCCGATGTCGAGCTGAGCTTCGAAATGACCTTCGACCAAATAAACAAGCTCGGCGGAAACATAGGCAGGGGCATAATAAGCTACGGCTACCTTCCGCTTATGCTGTGCAGAAGCTGCCCCGTAAAAAGCGAGGGCATCGACTGTAAATCCTGCAAAAACCGCAGTGTTATGACGGACAGAAAGGGTATGCGCTTTATGCTTCGCTGCGACGGCGTATGCACCGAGGTATTAAACTGCGTTCCGGTTTATGCGGATAAAAAAGAGCTATCCACACTTTCAACATCATTCCACACCTTGCGTTTCAGTGTGGAAAAATATGTGGAAACCGTTGAAAGTATTACGGATTTCAGCCCAAAACCGATGTTAAAAGACAAAATAACCCACGGTTTATACAAACGCGGCGTGGAGTAATTTTTCAACAATCGCGATGAATACGGCGTGAATAAATATACAAGAAAATAAAACACGCACGCAAAAATCCGCGTTAAGTATAATTAATATAAAGGAAGAATAATCATGGTTTTAAAAATAAAAAAGCTTAAGGAAAACGCGCGCATTCCCAAAACCGCCACCAACGGTTCCGCGGGAATGGATTTGTACGCCTGCATTGACGAAGCTGTCACGATTTCGCCCGGCCGGCTCAAAATAATTCCCACCGGAATTGCTATTGAGCTTCCGGACAACGGCTGCGCGGCGTTTTTGTACGCACGCAGCGGCTTGGGCGTAAAGCACGGCGTATGTCTTTCAAACGGCGTAGGCGTAATTGACAGCGACTACCGCGGAGAAATCTGCGTAGGGCTTTGCAACGTTTCGGACAGGGAGTATGTTATTGAGCCGTTTGAGCGCGTCGCGCAAATGGTTATAGCTCCGGTGTTTGTGCCGGCCGTGGAAGAGGTTTCGCAGCTCAGCGACACCGCGCGCGGAGCGGGCGGTTTTGGTTCTACGGGCAAAAAATAACCGCCACGCTTCGACACATAAAAGGTTATAAGTGTAGTATTATAATACCATGTTAACAAAACGAAAAGGAGCGATAAAATGTTTTCTTTTTCAAAGGATATCGGAATTGACCTCGGCACCGCGAACACTCTTGTTTGCTTAAAGGGCAAGGGAATAATTTTGCGTGAACCGTCGGTTGTCGCGGTTGACGTGCGCACCGACACCGTGCTTGCCGTCGGTTCGCAGGCAAAGGATATGATAGGCAGAACGCCCGGTTCAATTGTGGCGGTTCGACCGCTTAAGGACGGCGTTATTGCCGACTTTAAAATCACGGCAAAAATGCTTCAGCATTTTATAAAGAAATCGGTAAAGCCGGGTATTTTCAGCAAGCCCCGCGTAATTATCTGTATGCCCACGGGCGTTACGGAGGTTGAACGCAAGGCGGTTGAGGACGCGGCGTATCAGGCGGGCGCAAAGCCCCCGGTCATTTTGATAGAAGAACCGATGGCGGCGGCAATCGGCGCGGGAATGCCGGTTGACGAACCCACCGGCAGCATGGTTGTTGACATCGGCGGCGGCACAAGCGAGGTTGCGGTTATATCGCTGGGCGACATCGTTACCGCGTGCTCGGTAAGGGTTGCCGGCGACAAGTTTGACGAGGCAATTTCAACCTACATCAAGCGCAACTACAACCTGCTTATCGGTGAACGCACTGCCGAAAATATCAAGATAAAAATCGGTTCGGCGTATCCTTACGATAACGAGGAAACCCTGACCGTAAAGGGCAGAAACCTGGTTGACGGCCTGCCCAACGACATCACCATTTCGGCGGCTGAGGTAAGGGAAGCGCTTGCCGATCCGCTTAACACCATTATTGAAGCCATAAAAACCACATTGGAAAAAACTCCTCCCGAGCTTTCCGCCGATATTATTGACCGCGGAATAATGCTCACGGGCGGCGGAGCGCTGCTCAGGGGAATTGATATGCTTGTAATGCAGCAGACGGGCATGCCCGTTCACGTTGCAAAACGTCCGCTTGACTGCGTTGTTGACGGCGCCGGAAAAAGACTCAGCAAGGCTCAGGGAATTCAGTATAAGCACAACAGACGATGAAAGAAACGCTATGAGAAGAATAAACGACAAAAATCTTAAAGCTTTAATCATCACGCTCATCATAATTTCATTGATGAGCGTTTTGTCTCTCGAGGAAAACTCGTTTGTTTCAAGCGGAATAAACGCGGTGACAAAAGGGCTTTTTCAGGTTTCCGCCGCGGCAGCCGCAAGCCTTGACTCGGCTTCTTCCGAGGAAATTAAGGCTGAGCTTGAACGCCTTGAAAGCGAAAACGCCGAGCTCAGAAATCAGCTTTCCGACTACCTTGAAACAAAACGGGAAAACGAAAGGCTTAAGAAGCTGCTTGACATTAAAAAGGACAATCCGTCCTATAAAATGACGCCCGCAAACGTAATCAAGCGTGACGTAAACGATGATTTTTATTCCTTTACGCTTGACGAGGGGACTTCCCGCGGGATAAGCGTAAACAATCCCGTAATCACCGAAAACGGGCTTGTGGGCTGGGTTTGCCAGGCTGACGCGTCAACCTGCAAGGTAAAAACAATTCTTTCTCCCGACACTAAGGCGGGCGCCGCGGACAAGCAAAGCGGCGACAACGGAATAATCAACGGCAGCGCGGCGCTTTGCGAAAAGAACAAAACCTCAATGACAACCCTTGCCGAAAATAACAAAATCAAAAAAGGCGACATGATTGTCACATCAGGCGACGGCGGAGTGTATCCCGGCGGACTTTTGATAGGCGAAGTGGAAAGCGTAGAGTTTAATTCCTACGACGCCTCGCGTTACGCGGTAATCAAGCCCTATGAGGACGTGCGTTACATAACGTCGGCGGCGGTAATAACCGACTTTGGCACGAAAGGCAAGGTAAAGGGAAATGAAAAGCAGTAACCGCGCCTTTTTCAAATATTTGGCGTACGCGCTGGAGCTTGTTTTGCTTGCGGTTTTGCAGTCAACTCCGCGCCTTTTGCCTGAAATCTTCGGCGCAAAGCCGTTTTTGCTGCTGGCGCTGGCGCTCAGCGTAACCGCGTTTGAGGATTTTATTCCGTCAATAATCTTCGCCGCGCTGTGCGGAATAATCTCCGACCTGAACAGCGGCGGAACCGTCGGCTATTTTGCCGTAACGCTTACAATAGTCTGCGCGGTAATTCATTATTTCAGAGGTACATATTTAAACGCGACTATGTTTACGTTCATAATAACCTCGCTGGCAGGCGCGGCGGCGGTTTTGATTTTGTATTTTATTATATTCCGCGCTTTCGGCGGCGGCTCGTGGGAGCTGTTTTTAAGCAGATACATTTCGCGCGTGATTTTAACGCTGCTTGCGTCGGTTATACTTTATATAATTAACGGCTTTATCCACAAAAGCTTTACAAGAAAATATTAAATAACCGTGACGCGGCATTACGCGGCGCGGCCGAAAAAGCGAAAGGAGGCGCAATGTGAAAAAATCAAGGCTTAAAACACCGTTTACCGTCTGCATAATTATATCGGTTGTGTGCATGGCTGTTTTCACCGTGCGCCTTGCGGACTGGCAGCTTATTCACGGCAGTCAATACAAGCTTATCTCGGCAAAATCCACAAACTATTCGGTTCAGACCGACGCCGTGCGCGGTGAAATTCTTGACAGAAACGGCGTGGGAATGGTTGTTAACGGCACCCGTTACAAAATAGTTATAGACAAGCTGTACACGGACGAGTCCAAACTGAGCAACACCACGCTCAGGCTGATTTCCGCGCTTGAAAAAACGGGCGATAAATGGAACGACATTTTACCTGTTATATATAACGGCGGCTACGGCTTTAAGGAAAAGCAGGACGACGAAGTAAAGGAGCTTAAAGAGCTTTGCGATTTAAACAGCGGCGCTTCCGCGGAGCAGTGTGTTTCCGCGCTGAAGGAGCGTTACTCAATTCCCGACGGCTACACACCGGAACAGCTCCGCAAAATCCTTTCCGTGCGCTACGGCATGGAAAAAAACGGCTATTCCAACTCAAAGCCATATGTGTTTTCGGATGACATCAGCCGCGGAGCGATGAACGCGGTAAGCGAAAGCACCCAGGGTATAAGCGGAGTTGAGGTTCAGACTTATCTTGTAAGAAGGGCGGAAAACGCAAGCCTCGCGCCGCATATTCTGGGCGCGCTGGGCGCGATTTCGCAGGAGGAATACGACGAGCTCAGCAAAACCGAAAAGGAATACAGCCTTACCGATTCCGTCGGAAAATTCGGAATCGAGCAGGCGTTTGAGCAGGAGCTTAAGGGTGAGGGCGGAACAAAAATCATTCGCAAAAATTCAGGCGGCTCAATTATAGACACGGTTGAGACAATTGATTCCAAGCCCGGCAATTCAATATATTTAACACTCGACAGCCGTTTGCAGGAGGTTGCCGCCAAATCGCTTGAAAAAAACATCAGGGAAGCCAAGGCTTACGGCGAGGCTGAAATGGAAAACAAGGGACAAAACCTTCAGGGCGAGGACTGCGAATCAGGCGCGGCGGTAATGCTCGGAGTAAAAGATTTTTCTGTTTTGGCGGCGGCAAGCTACCCCACCTACGACCTTAATAAATACAGCGAATACGGCGATTATTATATAAAGCTTTCTCAAAACAAAAACTCGCCCATGTTTAACCGCGCGTTTACCGGAACCTTCGCGTGGGGCTCGGTTTTCAAGCCCTGTGTGGCTTTGGCGGCGCTTGAGGAAAAAATAATCACGCCGTCCACCTCTGTTTTCTGCAACGGAAAATACGACTATTATCCTACCAACGTGGTTAAGTGTATGCACCGCCATGAGGACGAGGATTTAAAAGGCGCAATAACCGAATCCTGCAACTGTTACTTTGCTGAAACCGGCAGAAGGCTCGGAATTGAAAACATGTATCTCTATGCCGAAAAGCTCGGCTTCGGCGAATATACCGGAGTGGAAATTGACGAGGCGCGCGGAACGCTTGCCGGACGCGACAGCACCGTGTGGGAAGCCGGAAACACCGTTTCAGCGGCAATCGGTCAGTCTGACAACGCGTTTACTCCGGTTCAGCTGGCAACCTACGCGGCAACAATCGCGAACAACGGAACGCGTCTGAAAACCCACCTGGTCGAAAAAATTACTGATTATGAGCGGAAAAAGACAATAAAAAGCTTTGATAAGGCGGAAAAGGTTGACACAAGCGGAGTTTCGGAAAAAAACATGAAAACCGTGCAGGATGCAATGCTCAGCGTTACCCAAAGCGAAAGCGGCACCGCTCATTCGGTTTTCGGCGATTACAAGGTTAAGGTTGCCGCAAAAACCGGAACAGCGGAAAATTCCGGATCCGACCACACCACATTTATCTGTTACGCGCCATACGAAAATCCCGAGGTTGCTGTCGCCGTTGTGCTTGAGCACGGCGTAAAGGGCTCGTACTCAATGCAGGTCGCAAAGGATTTGCTTGACGAATATTTTAAAAATACAAAAACCGATTCCCAAAAATAATAGTGCCTGTCCGCAAGTAAGACACAATACTTTGTGCAAAAGGATGAAATTGCGGCGCGGTTTTGGCAAGAATAACTAAAATATTTACAAAAAGTTTGTGTGAAAATAATTGCGTGCGCTTGTTGCTCTTTATAATGTTTTGTGATAAAATAATTTAGAGGTAGTATTATGATGAACAATGTAATTGTTGTCGCTTCCGGAAAAGGCGGCACCGGCAAGTCAACCGTCTGTATTTGCCTTTCGGTTGCGCTTGTAAAACAAGGTAAAAAAGTGCTGCTGATTGACAGCGACAGCGGTATGCGCGGATTGGACATTATGCTTGATATTGAGCAGGATATCCTTTTTGACGCTTCCGACGCCGTGTGCGGCAACTGTACGTTTGGAGAGGCAATTTACAAAAGCCGGCACAATGACAACCTCTACCTAATGGCTGCTCCGTTTGACGCGGAAAACGAACTCAGCCCTTCGGTTTTCAGGCAGCTTGTAAATTCGGTTAAGAATAACTTTGACTATGTAATAATCGATTCGCCTGCAGGAATCGGCTCAGGCTTTGTCACTGCCGCTGCTCCCGCCGACCGCGCGATTATTGTCGCCAACGCCGAACCCACCTCGGTTCGGGGCGGAGTCAAGGTCAGAAAAAAGATTGAGGCGGCGGGCATTAAAGACATACGTCTGGTAATCAACCGCTTTGACAAAAAAATGTTTAAAAAGCTTGGCTTTTATGAGGATTTGGACGCTGTAATCGACGCGTCGCAAACCAGGCTTATCGCCGTTGTGCCGTTCAGCGTTGACATTTCGGTCATCATGCAGCGCGGCGCGGCAGGTATTGAATTCAACTCTTCGCTTTCGGCGTTCGACAGGCTTGCGAAAAGAGTTGACGGGCAGCGCGTTCCGCTGCAAATGTAAAAAACTGATTTGCGTAATTTATTAAGTTTGGAGGAAGACGGATTATGAATATAGCCATTATTGCTCATGATGAAAAAAAGGAACTTATGGTACAGTTCTGCATCGCGTACTGCGGAGTTTTAAGCCGCAACAATCTCTGCGCGACCGGCACAACGGGAAAAATGGTTTCGGAAGCAACAGGACTTACTGTGCAGAAGTTTTTGTCCGGTTCTCAGGGCGGCAGCCAGCAAATTGCCGCGCGCATTGCCTGCAATGAAATCGACATGCTTCTGTTTTTCAGAGATCCTCTTAATCCAAAGCCCAACGAGGCAAACGATATGGACATGCTCCGTCTTTGTGATATGCACAATATCCCCGTCGCGACAAATATCGCCACAGCGGAAGTCCTTATTCACGGTCTTGAGCGCGGCGATCTTGACTGGAGAAATATTTTAAAGTAAACCAAACGAATATTGCGGACGGGTTTTGAGCCCGTCCGTTTTTTATTATCGGTATCAGTA
>DOUO01000182.1 GCA_003520555.1 Oscillospiraceae bacterium | reverse complement strand
GGGTGTTATAATAAAACCAATTTGGCGCACGAACAACCCCGAATTGTCTATATCTATAAATTTTTATTTAAAAAAATCAAAAAAATTTGTTGATAGAGGTTGATTTTTTCTTCATTTTTGTGTAATATGTATATGAGAAGAATTGCAATTTTATAATTGTAATATAAAATACGCATAGAAAAAGAGGTTGAAACTATGTCTAACAGATTATTTCAGGGAATAGTGCACCAGATGAAGGATGCAATTGACAGAACAATCGGCGTTATAGATGAAACTTCCGTGGTAATTGCCTGCTCGGAGCTTGGAAAAATCGGTGAGGTTAACGAGAGCATAAACTCCGAAACCCTCAGCTCCACCGCTCCTTTTGTAATTAACGGCTATACCTACAAGTCTTTCGGCAGCAGCGCAAAATATGATTATGCCGTTTTTGTACAGGGCACGGACGAATACGCCCAAAAGTACGCTCAGCTTCTGTCTGTAAGCTTTGCAAGCATTAAGCAGTATTATGACGAAAAATACGACCGCTCGAACTTTATCAAGAATGTTATTTTGGACAACATTCTTCCGGGCGACATCTACTTAAAGGCAAGGGAGCTTCACTTCAACAGCGAGGTTTCACGCGTTTGCCTGCTTATCAAAATTGTGTCCAAAACCGACGTTTCAGCTTATGACATTGTTCAAAACCTCTTCCCCGATAAAACCAAGGACTTTGTAATCAATATCAACGAGGAAGAAATCGCGCTGGTTAAGGAGGTTAAGCCCGACACCGAAAGCCGTGACCTTGAAAAGCTTGCAAGCTCAATCGCGGACACGCTTTCAAGCGAGTTCTACACCCACTGCGTTGTCGGCATAGGCACAACCGTTACCGGCATCAAGGATTTGGCGCGTTCCTTTAAGGAAGCTCAGTCCGCTCTGGAGGTCGCAAAGGTGTTTGACACCGAACGCACAATCGTCAGCTATGATAACCTCGGCATCGCCCGTCTTATCTATCAGCTTCCCACCACACTGTGCAAAATGTTCCTCAAGGAAGTTTTCAAGCGCGGCTCAATTGAAAGCCTCGACCAGGAAACCCTGTTCACAATTCAGCGCTTCTTTGAAAACAACCTCAACGTTTCCGAAACCTCGCGTAAGCTGTTTGTACACCGCAACACTTTGGTATACAGACTTGAAAAAATCAAGAAGCTCACCGGACTTGACCTCCGTGAGTTTGAGGACGCTATCGTGTTTAAGGTAGCTCTTATGGTTAAAAAATATCTCAACGCAAGCCCGACAAAATATTAATATTTACGCGGCAAAATAGTTGAATAACTGTCCTGAACGCCTTTTTCGGGCGTTCAGGGCGTTGGCATTTTTAGCATAATTCCACAAGCTGCTTAATTATTCCGCTTTAACGTTAATGTTTTTTGGCAAAATCGGAAAAACGCGGAAAATTATAATAAAAGGTGAATTTATGATTGAATTTGAGAATGTTTCAAAAACATATCCCAACGGTACCCATGCGCTCAACGACGTCAGTCTTAAGATTGAAAAGGGCGAGTTTGTGTTTATCGTAGGTGCTTCCGGCGCGGGAAAAAGTACCTTTCTCAAGCTGATTATGCACGAGGAAACCCCGTCTCAGGGCAGAATTATCATCAACGGCAACGACGTAACCCGCCTGCGCCGCCGCGACGTGCCTTATCTGAGACGTCACATGGGCATTGTGTTTCAGGACTTCCGTCTTATTGAAAAAATGAACGTGTTTGACAACGTTGCGTTTGCCATGCGCGCCGTAGGCGAGGGCAACGCCACAATCAAAAAAAGAGTTCCTTATGTGCTCAACCTTGTGGGACTTAAGGACAAAATGAAAAACAAGCCCAGCGAGCTTTCGGGCGGCGAACAGCAGCGTGTAAGCCTTGCGCGCGCGCTGGTTAACAACCCCGCGATTATTGTCGCGGACGAGCCCACCGGCAACGTTGACCCCGAGCTCTCATACGAAATTCTGGAGCTCCTCACGGAAATCAACTCCATGGGCACCACCGTTCTGGTTGTTACCCACGAACACGAGCTTGTGCGCGAATTTCACCAAAGGGTAATTACCATCGACGACGGACGCGTTGTTTCGGACACCGCTTACGGCGCCGAAGCTCCCGTTCAACCCGAGCCTCAGACGGATTACGACGCCGACTACGCTGTTCCCGACGAGGAACAGACAGGCTACGCTTCCGCGGACGAGGTCAATCAGTATGCCGAACCGCTCAATCCGGCTGAACCCGCCGCCGAGCCTGCTGCCGGGGAAGCCGAGGAGGAATACGTTGACGTGAATTCCTTTGCCACCGAAGCCCCTCTTGAAGCGGATGAATATGAAATCGACGCCTACAAGGGCGCGCACTATGCCGAGGAAGAGGACGACGCTCCTCAATACCCCGACAATGTGCTGAAAATTCCCGACTGAGTCGGTCACCCTGAAAGGATAATTATATGAAAGGTTTTGGCTATCTTGTAAAGGAAGGCGTCAAAAACGTCTGGAGCAACCGCATTATGAGCATCGCTTCAATCTGCGTGCTTGTAAGCTGTCTGGTGCTCACCGGCGCGGCGGCATTGCTTTCGCTCAATGTTTCCCAAACGGTTGAAGCCGTTGGACAAAATAACGAAATCACCGTCTATATCAAGGAAGATCTCAGCCAGATAGAAGCAAAATACATCGGCAGAGACATCGAAAAAATCGACAACGTTAAAAGCGTAATCTTTGTTTCCAGCGAGGAAGCTCTTGAAAAGTTCAAGAAGCAGGTCGGCGACCAGCTTTTCGAAAGACTCGGCGACCGCAAAAAGGTTCTTCCCGACGCGTTCAGGGTTCAAATGCTGGACTTGTCAAAATACGACGATACGGTAAAGACAATCGGCGCTCTGGACGGTGTTGACAGCATTTCAAACAGAAGAGATTTCGCCGAAAAGTTGACAAAAGTAAGTAATCTTGTTAATATAATAGCAGTGGGCGTTGTCGCGGCGCTGATTATCATCTCGATTTTCATCATCGCCAACACAATCCGCGCTACCATGTATTCAAGAAGATTTGAAATCAGTATCATGAAATCCGTCGGCGCTACGGACATGTTTGTTCGTATGCCGTTCCTTGTGGAAGGTATGGTTATCGGACTTATCTCGGCGGCGCTGTCAACGGGCGCGCTTGCCCTGCTGTACAACGCGCTGGTTAACGTCTTGCTTAAAACCAACCTGCCCATTGAATTCATACCGTTTTCAAGCGTGGTTCTTCCGCTTGCGGGCGCGTTTGTAATTGTAGGCGTGCTTGTCGGTTTGTTCGGCGGTTTCATTTCCATTCGCAAATATCTTAAGAAGGAAGGCAACGAAATTCTCGGATGGTAAACGGGAAAGGAGAAGTATATGAGAAAGATTAAAGTAATTCTTTGTTCGCTCCTGAGCTTGTGTATTCTTGCGTGTCCGCTTGCTTCCTCATTCGCCGTTTCGGGCGCTGAGGACATCAACTCGCTTGAAAACCAGCTTGACGAGCTTACAAAGCAAAGCGAAAAGTATCAAAAAACTCTTGACGACACCCAAAATGACATCAACGAGAAAGAGGCGTACAGCGAAGCTCTTGTGGGCAAAATCGACGTGCTCAGCAAGAAAATCAACGCTACAAACACCTCAATCAATAAGCTTAACAACACCATTGCCGACAAGCAAAAGCAGATTGACAAGGGCAACAAGGACATTGACGTTCAGGTTGACGCGCTCTGCGAACGCTTAAAGGCTATCTATAAGGCAGGCAGCGCCAGCGACCTTGAAATCGTGCTCGGCGCCAAGGACCTTTCCGACTTTATCGACAAGGTAAACCTTGTTAAAACGGTTGCCAACATCGACCGCGAGCTTATTGACGACATCAACGACAAGCTCACCGTTGTAAATACTCAAAAGAAGGAGCTTGAGGCCGACAAGACCGAGCTTGACGAGGAAAAGGATTCCCTGCAGGCGGATTTGGAAAACCTCAACTCCACTCTTGACGAAAACAAGGAGCTTTTGCAGGACCTTTACTCCAAGAGCGAAAGCGCGAAGTCAAAGCTTGACGATGTTTCGGGCAAAATTTCGGCTCAGGAGCAGGAAATCCGCGCGTACTGGGAAGCCGACGCAAAGGCTAAGGCCGCGGCTTCTTCCACAGGTCAGGTTGACGTAACCGAACGCATTACCCGTCGTGAGCAAAGGCAGAAGCAGTCAAGCTCGTCCGGCTCCTCGGACAGCCACAGCTCACAAAGCTCGCAAAGCACCCAGCCCGCCCGTGAAGATGACGACGAAGAAGAAAGTGTAACACCGTCCGGCGGCGGCTTTGTATGGCCTTGCCCCGGTATCTATAACCTTACCGCCGTATTCGGCGAGGACAGAACCACATACGCCCACGGCGCGATAGACATCGGTTGTCCCATGAACTCAACCGTTGTTGCCGCCGAAAACGGCACGGTTGCTTACACCTGTACATATTGTACCCATAACTGGGGCAAAAGCGGAAGCTGCGGCTGCGGCGGCGGTTTCGGCAACTACGTATGGATGAATCACGGCAACGGCAAGGAGACAATCTACGGTCACCTTACAACCGTTCTCGTAAGCCCCGGTCAGTATGTCACCAAGGGTACCGTTATCGGTTATTCCGGTACAACAGGCTACTCAACAGGACCTCACCTCCACTTTGAGTGCCGCTACA
>DOUO01000022.1 GCA_003520555.1 Oscillospiraceae bacterium | reverse complement strand
AAACCTTTACCGATATTGAGGATGTGCTTGATGAAATTGAACGTATCGGCGAACACAGGGGAGAATATGACTTTGCAATCGATGGAGCTGTAGTCAAGGTTGACAGCTTTAATCAGCGCGCGCTTTTGGGTTCAACGGCAAAATATCCCAAGTGGGCAGAGGCGTACAAATATCCGCCCGAGGAAAAGCCCACTAAGCTGTTACAGATTGAAATCAACGTCGGCAGAACAGGTGTTTTAACTCCTGTGGGAATATTTGAGCCCGTGCTTTTGGCAGGTACAACCGTAAGCCGCGCGACGCTTCACAACAGCGATTTTATTGCGGAAAAGGGCATAAATATCGGCGACACGGTAATAATCCGCAAGGCAGGCGAAATTATCCCGGAGGTGCTTTCCGTCATTGAAAAAGGCGAAAATCCAAATCCGTTTGAATTTCCGGCGCTTTGTCCTTCCTGCGGCAGTCCCGTAAGCCGTGACGACGAGGCGGCAATACGCTGTACCAACACCGATTGTCCGGCTCAGCTCATGCGCCACCTCATCCACTTTGTAAGCCGTGACGCCATGGATATTGACGGATTAGGTCCCGCCGCGCTTGAACAGCTTGTAAACGAGGGCTTAATCACGTCGCCTGCGGATTTGTACCGGCTTGAAGCTAATCAGCTTACAGGACTTGAACGTATGGCTGAAAAGTCTGCTAATAATCTTATCTCCGCGATTCAAAAATCCAAGGAAAACGAGCTGTACCGTCTTATTTTTGCTTTGGGAATCCGCAACATAGGCTTAAAGGCGGCAAAGCTTATTTGCGAAAGCTTTGAAAACGTTGACGCCATTATGAATGCTCAGCCCGGGGATTTTGAGCAGATTGATGGTTTTGGCGCGGTTATGGCGCAAAGCGTCCGCAATTATTTTTCAGTTGAAAGCAACCGCGCGTTAATTGCCGAGCTAAAGGAGCTCGGACTTAAAATGAAGCCTTCGCCGCAAAAACCAAAGGGCGGAGCGCTTGAAGGCAAAACCTTTGTTTTAACGGGCACCTTGCCTACGATGAAGCGCAGCGAAGCCGCAAAGCTGATTGAAGCACACGGCGGAAAAACATCTTCCTCCGTCTCAAAAAAAACCTCTTTCGTTGTGGCAGGAGAGGAAGCGGGAAGCAAGCTGACAAAGGCGCAGTCGCTGGGTATTACAATTCTCAGCGAGCGGGAGCTTTTGGATATGCTGGGCGAATAAAATTTAATATATAATAATAAATTTAAGACTTGAAACTCTGCTTGGGTTTCAGGTCTTTTTTCATATTTGATTTCTTGTCCGCATATGAATTATCATGAACCTTTGGAGGAATAAAAAATGTGTAAAATCAATGACGGGCAAAGATTAGCGGAAGCGGCCTCATACCTTACCCCGGAGCCCGCTTCGGTGCTTAGTGAGCACATCGGCGAACTTTATGACGCGCAGGAAATCAGGCTCAGGCTCAATAAGCCGTTTGAAATTCGTTTTCCCGGCGGAGCTTATTACATAACCAAAAGCGGAAGATTAAGCTTGAACCGGCTTGGCGATAATTTGATGTGTACCTTGCGGGAGCTTGAAAGCACATTTCAGAAAATTTGCGGCTTTTCGGTTTACGCTCGTCAAAACGAGCTGAACCGCGGCTTTATAACGCTTAAAGGCGGCCACAGGGCAGGAGTTTGCGGCACTGCCGTAATTGAAAACGGCAAGATCGTTAACATACGCCATATCACCTCAATAAACATTCGTATCGCGCGCGAATACAAAAACTGCGCTTCAGCTTTGCTCAGGGACGCGGACGTTTCGGGCGGTTTGCTGATTTGCGGAGCGCCGTGCAGCGGCAAAACTACTCTATTGCGTGATATTGCAAGACAAATTTCCAATATAGAAAATAAAAACGTTGTGTTAATTGACGAACGCGGTGAGCTTGCCGGAAAATCAGGCTCCGGTTTTCATAACGACGTAGGTATGTGCGACGTGTTTGACGGTTATGCAAAGCCCGCGGCAATCTTGCACGCCGTGCGCTCCATGTCGCCCGACCTTATAATCTGTGATGAAATCGGCTCGGACGACGATGTAAAAGCTCTTGCGCTTTGTAAAAACAGCGGCGTGAATGTAATCGCTACGGTTCACGCCTCAAACAAAGCGGATTTAATGACTAAAAAACAAATTATGTCGGTTATCAAAACGGGCGTTTTTCCAAGCATAGTGTTCTTAAGCGGACGAAACCGCGCGGGCAGGATTGCCGAAATAATAAAAGGAGAGGATTTATATGACGCTTCTTAAGCTTTTCGGCTGTGCAGCCATAGCGCTCTCCGGGCTTGTTTTGGGCTTGATAAAATCAAAATCGCTTTTTTCAAGGCGAGACTGTTTAAAGCGTTTTGACGTATTCTTGGAAGCCCTGTCAACAGACCTTCGCTATAATTGCGAAGATATTTTTACTTCCGTAAACACTGCGGCAAAAGCCTGCGGACTTGATTTTATTTGTGTTGACGCCGAAAATAAATCATCGTTTTATTCGGTTTGGTCGGATTGTATCGGCAAAGCTCCAAGGCAATACTCGCTTCAAAATTCCGATAAAGAATTATTGACGGAATTCGGTGAACGCCTCGGCAAGACCGATTTGGAGGGGCAGCTGAGCCATATTGAGCTTTGCCGGGCTTTGTTGCAAAAGCAGATAAATACAGCGGAGGAAGCTGCCGCAAAAAGCTCCCGCCTTTATAAAACCCTTGGAATCTTCGGCGGAGTATGCGCGGCAATTCTTATCTGTTAATTAAGTAAAAGGACGTGCTTAGGATGGACGTTGAGTTAATATTTAAAATAGCGGCGGTGGGCATAATTGTCGCGGTTCTGTGTCAGCTGTTAATTCGCAGCGGAAGGGAAGAACAGGCAATGCTAACCTCGCTTGCCGGGCTGATTGTTGTGTTAACGCTGATAATCACTCAAATAAGCTCGCTTTTTGAAACAATAAAGCGTTTGTTTGGTTTTTGATGAGTATAGTATCGCTGGGCGCGCTTGCGGTTGTGTCGGTTATCGCGATTTTGTTTCTGCGTCCCAAAAACGGTGAAATTGCGCTTATGCTGGGGCTTGCCGCCGCGTGCCTGATTATAATGCCGCTGTTGTCCGGCGCACAGGAAATTATCTCTCAGGTAAAAGCCATAGTATCGGCGGCTGAAATAAACACAAACTACCTTGCGATTTTGCTTAAGGTAGTAGGCATCTGTATTGTCACGGAATTCACGGTAAACGCCTGCGCCGACGCAGGAAGCAAAAGCCTCGCAGGCAGCGTATCGCTTTCGGGAAAGCTAATGGCAACCGTCGCCGCGCTTCCGCTTTACGCCGATATCATGAATACCGTGCTGGGAATTTTGAAGTAAGTGATTGTATGAAAAAAATACTTGTTTTTTTGGTAGTTCTTATCGCAATTCTGTTGTTTGCCGAGTTGCGTGTAAGCGCCGACAGCTATGACATGTCGGAAATATACAACAGTGTTTCCGATGAAGTAAAAAGCTCAATGAAGCGTATCGGCGCGGACAGTGCCGACGCTTCGGCGCTGGACGATATCAGCTTTGAATCGGTAATGTCAGAGCTTGCGAAAACAGCGGAAAACCAAAGCTCAGCGCCTCTTAAATCACTCATAAGAATAACTGCCGTTCTGTTGATTTGCTCAATGCTCAGCGCTTATCAAAGCGGACTTTCAAACACCGCCCGGGAAACTGTGGGCACAGTCGCCGCGCTGTGCGTTAGCTGTGCCGTAACGGCGCCTGCGGTGACTCTGATTTCAAACACTCAGGAAATAATTATAACCGCTTCAAACCTTATGCTTGCCTATGTTCCGATAATGGCGGTCATTCTTACTGCCGGCGGCAGCCCTGCTTCAGCGGGAGCGTATTACGCTTCCGTGCTTTTGGCGGGCGAGGGAGTAAGCAGCCTTTGCTCCCGTGTAATAATACCGTTTTTAAACATGTTTTTGGGGCTTGGCATTGTGTCCGGCGTTGCGCCGAATGTGAATATAAACGGCTTTATATCGCTGATATCACGTGTTTTTAAATGGCTCCTCGGCTTTTCTATGGCGGTGTTCACCTCAATTTTGGGCGTAAAGCAGCTGATTTCGGGTTCGCTTGACACCGTTTCCGCAAGGGCGGTAAAATTCGCCGTCAGCTCCTTTGTGCCCGTTGTGGGCGGAGCGCTTGCCGACGCGTACAAAACAGTACAGGGCAGCATAGGTCTGTTAAAATCAGGTGCCGGCGTTTTTGTAATTATCGCCGTAGCGTTCACCTTTTTGCCTGTTGTCATTGAAGGCATGCTGTGGCAGCTTTCAATGTCCGTCGGCAAGGGGCTTTCCGAAACCCTTGGACTTAACCGCGCGGCTGCATTGCTTGAAGCCTTGGCGTCGGTCTTTTCAGCCGTGCTTTCCGTGACGCTCTGCGTCGCGGCGGTTTACATCATTTCAACCGCCGTAATACTGCTTTCGGGCGGTGCGTCTTGAGCGGCTTTTACACCGTCGCGGTAACAATTTGCGCCGCGGCGCTCGCGTGTTCAATCCTTTCGGTATTTGTTGACGATTCGGGGCTTAAACGCGTGCTCAGCCTTGTAATGGGAGCGTTTATGGTGTGCTCCCTGTTAATTCCCGCTAAAAACGCAATCGGTGAAATAAGCCTCGATTTGTCCTCATATCCTTCCGCGCAGGAGCTTATCTCAACCTCCGACGAAGCGATAAACAGGCAGGTTGTGGCTCAGACGAGAGAAAACCTTGAAAACACTCTGCGTGATTTGCTGGCGCAAAACGGAATAGAAATCAATTCCTGCAAAATAGTTTTATCCGATCAGGGACAAAACCGAATAATTATCAGCAGTATCGTCATATATATAGACATGGAAACAGCCGTGCAAAGCACGCAAATTTCATCGCTTTGCAGTCAAAACTTCGGCATTGAACCAAACATAATAACGGAGCGGTCATGAACGGAAAAGTAAGGGAAGAGTTTATAAAATTAACAAAAAATATCAAGTGGCAGCGCATAATAATCGCGGTGGGAATTTTGGGCATAGCCCTTGTTTTCCTGTCAAATTACATAGGTGCGGACACTCACGGAAAGGATGATAATTTTTCGGTTAAAACCTACGGCACAAAGATTGAAAGCGACCTGGAAGGTGTAATCTGCAAAATTCAGGGCGCGGGAAAAACCAGGGTGCTGTTAACCATGGAAAACAGCGTGGAATATGTATACCTGAAGGACAGCACCACAAAAACAAAGGAAATCCAGCCGCTTATCCGCGGCGTATTGGTGGTTTGCGAAGGCGGTGACGAGCCCGTTGTGGTTGAACGCGTTACCGAAGCGGTTTGCAAGGCTCTCAACATCTCAACGGCAAAAGTATGTGTTACAAAATTATCAGAATAAAGGTCGGTAGTATTATGAAATTTCAAAAGAAGCATATAATAACGGCGGCGCTCATCCTTGCTTTGGGAGCGGCGGTTTATGTCAACTGGCAGTTCGGCGCTCAGGGCGCTCAAAAATCCTCGCGTGAGCTCGGGGCGGCTTCCTACGTCAACGCCACGGTAAGCTCAACGGGCGACGAAGCGGTGAAAACCTCGGCGCTTACAGACGAGCAGAAAAATTATTTCGCGTCCGAGCGCACAAAGCGTCAAAGTGCGCAGGACAAAATTATCGACAAGGCAAACGAAGTGCTTAAGCTTGATTCCTCGACGGACGAGGAAAAAACCGAAGCTCAAAAATCAGCCGCGCAGATAATTAAATTCTTTTCCGTACAGGAAAGCATTGAAAGCATAATCCGCGCCAAGGGCTTTTCGGAATGTATGTGCTACATCAGCGACATGGGCGTTACGGTAATCGTTCCCGAAAAGGAGCTGAACGAAACAGCCGCATTGGTTATTGACGACGCTGTTACCTCGCATTATAAGGTAGCCTATGACAAAATTTCGATTGTCGG
>DOUO01000146.1:22680-30781 GCA_003520555.1 Oscillospiraceae bacterium | reverse complement strand
CTTGTCTTGCGAAAAATATCCTCGCAAAGTATAAGTCTACTTTTTATCAGGAATTAGTATTAGCTTAATTGCGTCTTTTACCGTCAGCCTTTCTCCGTCAACCGTAAAACGGATGTCAAAGCTGCAGTAATTAAAGCCGTATTCGCGGTTCGGGTTGTCCTGATACCCGGGACGGGGGTCGAAAGCCAGTACCTCTTTCAGTGTTTCAAGCTGCTCGGCAGTAAATTTATCGGCAATGTCCGCCGGTATTTCAACCTCAAGCAGCTTTTGCCTGTCAATGCCGTAATTGCCCGTTGCCGCGCACGGGGCGCTGTCGGCAAAGGGGAGATACGGTTTAATGTCCAAAATTTCCGTGCCGTTCATCAAATCCGCTCCGGAAACCTTAAGAAATACGCCGTCGCGATTGTTTTTTTCTACGGATAAAAGCTTCACGCGCGTAAGACCAATCGGATTCGGACGGTTCGGTGAACGCGTGGCAAAAACTCCCATACGTTTGTTGCCGCCAAGCTTAGGCGGACGCACTGTCGGGGACCAGCTTCGTTTACCCATCGGCTCAAATACCCATATCAGCCACAGATACTCAAATTCCTCAATTCCCCTAAATGCGTCAGAGTTTCTGAATTGCGGCTCCATAACTATGCGTGAGGTCAGGTGCTCTGCCATTCCGCTTTGGCGCGGAAGTCCGAATTTGGTAGGGAAGTCGTTATATATTTTTGCGACAGGTGTAAAAATCATACTATTCATTCCTAATCTAAACTTTATAAATTCCCCTTGTATATCATGATAACATTACAAATCTTTGTTTGCAAGCATTACTTGCAAAAATTAACATAAAGACTTTGATTGTGCGTAATAACTAAAAATATATCTGTCTTTTTTATCGAATAAATTGAATTTCGTTGCAAATGCAATTTATTATTTTGTGATTTTATAGTATTATAAATACACAGTTAAATGATTTACGTCGGCTTTGGTTTTTAGGTAATTTTGGAGTTTTGATTTTTATTTTTCAGCCGTGTAAATTTTTCTATGATTTATTCCTTCTATAACCCAATATACCCCCTTAAACAACCGAAGTGACAACTTCGGTTGTTTTTCTATATGCCAATAAAAGCATGTTTTTAAAAGATTTTAAGCAAACAAATATATGCGCTTGTCTGCTTTTAAAAAATAGACAAAATAAGACAAATAATTAATTGAAAAATTCAAAAATATTGCCTATGACAAAAATATAGAATTTGTGGTATAATATATGAAGAAAAACGCAGAAAATGTATTTTGTAATTAAAGGTTGTTTTTGCGTTTGCGTTTATAATACAAATTTATATTGTCCGCTCGATTTGCCGTTTCGCGGCAAGAGCGACGGCTGTTTATATCACAAACCGTCAATGGCAATAAACGGGAAAGAGAGTGTAAAAATGTTAAGCGTCGGAAAAAAGGTACTTTACGGCACAAACGGCGTATGCTCGGTTGATGACATTACCGTAAAGAGAATCGGAAGGGTTGACATAGAGTACTTTGTTTTAAAGCCCGTATGTTCAAACACGTCAACGCTTTTTGTACCGTCAAAAAACACCGCTCTTCTCAGTAAAATCCGTGACGTGTCATCTCCCGAAAAGCTAAAGAAGATAATTGAAAATCCGCCCGAAGCCGGTGAGTGGATTGATAACAAGATTGAAAGAAGCGAAAGCTTTAAAGAGATTATTGCTTCAGCCGACTGTGAAAGGCTTGTGGCACTTATACGACTTATTATATCTCATGAAAAAGAGCAGCACAGCAAAGGAAAGCACCTGCATATTTCCGACGAAAAAATCCTTAAGGAAGCCGAAAAAATGGTAACAGAGGAGTTCTCCGTTGTTTTGGGTGTTGAACCCGACAAGGTTATTTCAATGCTTGTATAATATTTTAAGGGTACGTGTTTGCGTGCCCTTTTTTGTGGTTTAACACCGCTGTTTAAGCCGTTTGCAGTAATGCGCGGAGCGCGAACAGCCGCAAAAAAGAACATGACGGCATAAATTTTGTAAAAAGACTTTACAAACAGTCGAAAAATATAGTAAAATAATATATTGTCAAAACTCTTTTGGAAATAGCAGTATATTTTCCCGGAGGTTCCATGAAAAGATATTTATCAATTATTTTATCAGTAATACTTGCGGCTTCAGTCCTTTTTGCCGTAATTCCGGACGCAAACGGAGCTGAGCTTTACGAGAATAAAAAGCTTTCCTCGGACGAACTATATGAATACGTGTCAGCAAACGACGGCACAGCTAAAATTGTTTCATACCGAGGTGATTCTTCCGATGTTCAAATTCCATCCGAAATTGACGGAAATCCGGTCAGTGAAATAGGCACAGGCGCGTTCTATAATTCTTTTATAGAAACAATTGAAATACCGTCAAGCGTAAAAACTATCGGATGGTGGGCATTTTTTAACTGTTCCAACCTTAAATCGGTAAAGCTTGAAAGCGGTCTTCGTCAAATTATGTTCGGAGCGTTTATAAACTGCATTTCACTGAAGGGCGTCGATATTCCTTCCACAGTGTACGACATTCAAACAGACGCGTTCGGTGTAAGTCTTATGAGTGAAACCGACCTTGATGACACCACAGAAAAGCGAAAGGTGAGTTTGCAAAACTATTATAATGACAATGAATTTGAAATCTCCGGCTATGAAGGCACATGCGCTCATACCTACGCCGAACAAAGCATGCTTACGTTTAAAAGCAAGGGGAAAATCAGCTTCGGCGACATAAATAAAGATAATGAAATCAATAACAAAGATATAGTTCTTTTAAGGAATTATTTTGCGGGCTTTCAAAAGCTTTCAACAGAGCAGAAGCTCAGCGCTGATGTTAATTGCAACGGTGCGGTTGACGAGGATGACATTACCCAAATAATGAATTATCTTGAAGGAAAATGCGCGTACCGAGACTTGCTTCCTTTTTCGGCAAACTACGTAAAAACCAATGTCTACTATGCCAAGAAGCTATACTGCGCGGGCGACAGCATTTGCAAAGGCTCCGGAACGGATTTGTTTGGCGAAAGCCTGTATTCCTATCCGAATTATATATCCTCACTGTACGGTATGAAGCTAAAAAAAGATTCATACGGCGGCATTACTCTTGCGAAGCAAAAGGATAAAAAGGATAAAGAAAAAAGCGTTTTAGAACGCGTAAAAGCTATGAAGGACAGATATGATTTAATCATAGTTGAAGGTGGTTTTAACGACCTTTTCTTTAAAACAAAAATCGGAAAGGTTACGGATAAATCCGACAAAAGCGGTAAATATGATGAATATACCGTTGCAGGCGCGGTGGAAAGCATTTGCTATTTTCTTGAAAAAAATTATAAATCCTCCTATAAGCTTTTTGTGCTCGGACACAAGAAGATAAACGAAAGCAGGCAGGAGGAGTATTGGTCAATAATACGTAAGGCGCTTGAAAAATGGGATTTCCCGTATGTTGATATCTCGCAAGAATGTGATTTTTGCAACCTGAACGATGAAATATCCACCGATTATTTTTCATACCGTGAATCTGACAAAACAGGCGACGGAATTCATCCCACAACATATGCCTATCAGCACATTTACGGACCGATAATAGATAAAAAGCTCAACGAGATAGCCGTTGAGGACAGTTCAATCAGCTTCAATTCCAAAGAGATTGATTTGGCAATGGGCGAAAGCTACAGTCAAATTCCGTCCTACAGGGGAAGCAATTATTTTGTTAATTACACCTGGTCGTCCTCTGAACCCGATATTGCCAAAACCGATGATTTCGGAAAGGTAAAAACCTTCGGTGTCGGTACGGCTTACATAAAGGTTGAGGCTGACGACGGAAGCTACAGCTCGTACCGTCTTAATGTAAAATATCCGCCCACAAGCCTATATTTAAGCGAAAAAACGCTTGATATGAAGGTGGGAGACACCCATAAGCTCCGCGAAATACTAATCAGCACGCAGGCTTCAAACCGCAATACATTTATTTCCACCAATCCTTCGGTTATTTCCGTAAGCGTTGACGGAACGGTTAAGGCGCGCGGAAGCGGTAAAGCAAAGGTAATTTGCAAGGCGTGCAGCGGAGTCACTGCCGAATGTGAAATAACTGTAAAATAAACCGTAAAAGTGGAGATTATTATGAAAACAAAACTTAACGCGGCGCTGTCGCTTCTTACAACAGTTTGTTTAATTATAACTTTATGCGCGTGTTCTCAGCACTCAAAGCGTGAATCACGGCCCATGATAACCGAACCCACAACGACCGAAGCGCCGACAACCGAGCCGCTTAAAAAGAAGGCGGAAAAGCTGCTTGACGGAATGACGCTTGAGGAAAAGGTCGGTCAGCTGTTTTTTGCGCGCTGTCCTGACGTAAACGCCGTCGACAGTGTTTCGCGCTATCATTTGGGCGGATACATCCTTTTCGGTCAGGACTTCTTCAACAAAACCAAGGAAGATGTTGTCGCAAATATTAAAAGCTATCAGGACGCTTCAAAAATCCCAATGCTTATCGGTACAGATGAGGAGGGCGGTACTGTCGTGCGCGTAAGCGACAATATGTATTTCAGCGACGTGCCCTTTGCGTCGCCGAAAAACACATATCTGAACGGCGGATGGGAAGCTGTTGAGACAACCGAAACCGCAAAGGCTAAGCTTTTGTACTCAATAGGCGTCAACGTTAACTTTGCTCCCGTGTGCGACGTCGTTTCCGACGCTTCCGCGTTTATGTACGATCGTTCGTTTTCGGATAATGCCGACGACGTAAGCACCTTTGTTACCAAGACGGTAAAAATTTACTCAAACAACCACGTAGGCTCCATATTAAAACATTTTCCGGGATACGGCAATAACACGGACACCCACACAGGCACAGCTGTCGACGAACGCAAGCTTTCCGAGCTTGAGGCGGTTGACTTAAAGCCGTTCAAGGCAGGCGCGGAAAGCGGCGCGGATTGTATTATGGTATCGCATAATATTGTGAACTGCATGGACAGTAAATATCCTGCTTCGCTTTCAACATCGGTACACAAGTATATCCGTGACAACCTTAAGTTTGACGGCGTTATTATTACCGATGATTTAGTAATGGAAGCAATTACGCAGTATACCGGCTCTGACGCGGCGGCTGTTTTTGCAGTTAAAAGCGGCAACGACATGCTGTGCTGTTCTGACCTTGAAACCCAGTATCCGGCTGTGCTGTCAGCGGTTGAGAAAGGCGAAATTACAGAGGAACGCATTGATGAAAGCGTATTGCGTGTTCTGCTTTGGAAGCAAAAGCTCGGACTTGTAAGCTTAGATTAGTATTATGAACAATATTTTTGATTATTTAAAATGGCGCGGCGACCTCAGTTTTCTGCAGGACGGCGTAAACAATATTGACGCGCTTATTTTTGCGCGGTTGTCATATCTTCCGTTTGAACACATCGTTCCGCAGACCTTTGAGAACAATGTTACCCTTTCTTTTGCGGCAATGGCTTTTTCTCCTGTTGAAAGCATGGACGACGTGCTGTGGAAGATGGATCCCGTTTTGCTTAAGACAGTTGGAGAGAGTCCCAGATTTGCCGGGGTCAAGGTTTCCGGATATGTAAATAACCATGACTACAAAAGCAAAATGCAGTTTTCCGCGATTTGCTTTGATTTGGAAAACGGCGTGAGATTTGTATCTTTCCGCGGAACGGACGCAAGCTTCGTGGGTTGGGAGGAGGACTTTAATATGTTCACCTCAATTACATTGCCATCGCAGCTGCACGCCTTAAAATATTTTGAGCAGGCGGCGGAATGTGATTCGCGCCTGATTCTCGGCGGTCACTCAAAAGGCGGCAATTTGTCGCTTTACTGCGCAATGAACAGCGTGCCGTCGGTACAGGACAGAATAGAAGCCGTATATAATTTTGACGGGCCGGGATTTCACCGTGAAATCTTGGATACAAAGCAGTTTGAAGCGGTAAAAGGCAGGGCGTTCAGCTTTGTTCCGCAGTCATCTATTTTTGGCATGATGCTTGAACACGACGAGGATTTTTCGATTGTCAGCAGTAAAAACAAGAGCTTTATGCAGCATGATATTTACAGCTGGGAGGTTATGGGCTGCGACTTTATATATCTTGACCGCCTTACAAATTCAAGTCGGTTTATCTCCGGCACGCTTGACGGGTTCCTTGAAAAGATGACAGACGAGGAAAAAGAAAATTTTACAAACGCCTTTTTTACTCTGCTTGAAAGCACGGAAATTTCACATTTCCGCGAAGTTCCCAAAGCTCCCATTTCAAGCTCAGCGTCAATAATTAAGGCGTTGAAAAAGCTTGATAAAACAAAGCGCAGCGCATTGGGAAGGGCAATTGCCAAGGCTGCCTTAAGTGTAAAAGATAATATTTCGGACATAATAAAAAGCTGACGGCTTAATGCTGTCAGCTTTTTTGCGGAGTTAACCGTCATCTTTTTCGCGGGTTAGCTTGCTTTTATTTTTGCTTCGCCGAACCACCAGGAACACTATCAGTCCCACGGCGGAAATAAACGCCACAATCGCGATAACGGCGTAAAGGTAGTTGATTCGGTATCCCAAGAGGAACACGCTGCCTTCCTCGGCAGTGACAATTTTGCCGACAGATTCGTGGGTATCCGCGTCATTGGGAACGCGCTCGCCGCGCACAAGCAAACGATGGGTGTTAATTGAGTATGGGGTGCAGGTAAGCAGCGTTACATAATCCTTACCGTCAACAACGTATAAATCCTTGGTTTCATCGGGAAGCACCGTTTTGATTTGGTCTACCTGATAGGTCAGATATTCATTGAGAATATGAATAATAAATTTGTCGCCCTTCTTTAATTCCGGCAGATAGTCAAAAAACGTCCGCGTCGGAAATGCGGAATGAGCGGAAATAACGCTGTGGGTGGATTTGCCGCCTACGGGAAACGAGGTGTTGTCCAAATGTCCCGCGCCTTTTTCAAGTACTTCGGTTGAGGTTCCGTGATAAATCGGAAGAAAAACGTCAATTTTGGGAATCTCAATATAACCTATAAGTCCGTCGGAATTAACGTTGAAGGTATTGCGGTAGCTTTCACTGATTTTTTCATAGGTTGCCGCGTCAAAAGGGTCGGTCAGCAATACGGTCGAAATCAGGTCGCGGTTGTACTTGTCAGCTTCTTTAATCAGCGAATCACGCTGTTTTTTATCCATGTTTTTAATTTGTTCTATTTCGTCCTGCGCGTGTTGTCTGTCGGCAATATTGTTGATAACTGAGCTGACCAACGGGTATGCAAGTATACCTACGCCTACCAGAAATATCAGCGCAATGGCAATAATCGGAAGTGTTTTTTTCATCAAAAGAATCCTTTGCATTATAATTATATTTATTATAATACATTGCGCTTTGAGTGTCAAATGTTTACAGCAAAATAATGGGCTGCCGCGGATAATGCGCGACAGCCCATTATTATTTTGTAATTATGTCAATGATAAATTACTTGGATCTCTTCTTGAGAACTACTGCAAGGAGAATGCCTGCAGCTACGATAAGAGAAGCACCAACGATTGTGAATACCATTGTGCCTGCGCCACCTGTTTCGGGGAGCTTAGTCTTTGTATCTGTAATCTGCAAGTTGCTGTAAACGCCGTCTGAAAGAGCGGAAGAACCCTTCTCAATCTTTACTTCAAATACAGCTGTATTGAGGTTGTAGTTTGTGGGAGCCTGTGATTCCTGAACATAGTATGTACCCTCGGCAAACTTGTGATTGAAGGTTACTTCACCGTTTCTGTCTGTCTCGGCAGATTCCTCAATTTCGTTTGAAAGAGTTTTTGTTGCATCGTCGTAGTTTCTGTAAATTTTGAACTTTGCGCCTGAAAGCTTTGTTGTTGTGCTGTCAGCGTCAACCTTTACAACCTTAATCTTGTAGGTGTAAACATTAACGGTATTACCCTTTACTTCGTTGCTCTTGCCTGACTTGTTTTCATACTTTAAGCCGTCGGCGTTGGGGATAGCTGAAGCAAGCTTAGCGTTCTCTGTGAGCTTTGTTGTGAATGTAACAACAACAGTGTTGCCTTCTGTGTAGAAGCTGTCCTTCTCAAGCTCTTCAGCGTTGATTGATACGCCGAAATCATAGCTGAGA
>DOUO01000146.1:0-22482 GCA_003520555.1 Oscillospiraceae bacterium | reverse complement strand
GATGTACTTAGCAAGCTTGTTGTCGGGTGTACCTGTTACTTCTGCTGTAAGAACATATGTGATGGTTTCGTCTGTTTCTACGGAAAGCTCGTCAACGAGTGTGCCGTCAGCCTTCTTAATTTTCTTTGTGATGGTGGGTTCGCCGTTTTCGGTGATTTTGTTGAGAGCTACGTCAACAGTATAAGCTGTATCACTTGCGCTCATGTTCTTGTTGGGAAGGGGAACGATGTTGTTCTTTGCAACTGATTTGTTGGAAGCGGAACGGCCTGTGCACTTGATGTAATACATACCTGCTGTCAGGCTTGAAACGTCTCTTGAAGTGTGTGTAGCGTCAAAAACAAGCTCTGTGCCGTTTGTAAGTGTTGTTGCTGCGTCAGCGGCCGCAAGAACGTCAGCAGTGCTGTCTGTGCTCTGCTTGATAGCATTGCCGATAGCTGTTGTAGCAAAGTTTTTGTAAGCGCCTGTCTCTTCGTCAAGGTCTGCAATCTTATAAACTGTGTATTTGTAGTCGGGCTTTTCACACTGTACTGTAAGTGTGTATGTTGTTGCTGCGGAAACAGCAAAAGGAATTGTGAGCGCAATCATAAGAACTGCAAGCGCTACTGCGATAATTCTTTTTGTAGTTTTCATTATTACTTTAATCTCCTTTTATTATTTTTCAGCTCTGTGATGAGCCTTTTTACGATTTCTCTTTGTGTAAAGCACATACGCCGCGCCAAGCAAAGCGGCAAAGCAGATGGCGTAAATACCTAACATCTTGTAACCGAACATTCCGCCGAAGCCTGATTCGGGGCTGAGAATATGACCGTTTACATATTCATATTTAGGTGAATATGAACCGGCTACCGGAAGCTGGAAGTATGTAACGGTTTTGTTCTTAAAGTAGCCTGTAGCAGGGTCTGTTTCGGCAATAGCGTACCACTGATAAGCCTTGTTTGTGCTCTTGTAGGTGTTGTTCTCGTACAAGGGCAGGTCAGTGAAGTGTACCGCTGTTTTCAGCTTGCTTGTGCCGTCTGAATAGGGAACAAACATTGAAGAAGTGTCTGCGGACTTGAACGGTGATTTGCCTTCAAGGCTTTCACCGTTGCTGCTTACCTTGTAAATTGCAAATTTAACGCCTGTAACGTTGTTGCCTGCGTTATCCTCTTTTACAATGTAAACCTCACCGGGCTTAACGGTATTTGTAAATTCAGCGGAGTTAACTTTTACGTTGTTCTTGTAATATGTTACAGTTGGAGTAAGTGTAAGACCGCTCTTTGTTACGTTAACGGTTACTCTGTATTCGCTTTGGTCAAATGTAACGTCGGGATCGGCAGTAGCCGGAAGCTTTTCTCTGATATAGTAGGTGTCGTTTGCCGCGGCTGTGTATTTTATCGCGTCAAATTTTACCGAACCGTCAGAAGCGCAGGACTTTGTCTGAATAACGCTTTTGCTGCTGTTAAGCAGTTCAAAGTTAAACGCGCCGGTTGTAAGTGTTGCTCCTGTTAAAATCTTTTTAGCCTCAAGAGTAACGCTGATTTCACCGGGTCTGTTCTTCTGGTTGGTAACTACCATTGCGTTGGCTGAACCTACGGTAATACCGGTTGTGCCGCCTGTTACGCTTACAAAGCTGTGCTCAACGTCGGGAGTGTCCTCTTTAAAGCGAACCTTTGCGCCCTGCGGAATGCCCGCAAAGGTAAGGGTTCTGCCGTTGCGCAGCTTTGCGCCTGCCGCAAGCTTACCCGCGTTTGTCAGCGTGTAGGGTGAGCCTGAGCTGCCGATGGTGTACTGCAGCGGATAAGCTTTCCATGTTGTGCCGTCAAGGCTGACCTCAACCGTACCGTCAAAGTCGGTGTTATCGGTTTCGCCTGTGTTAAGGCCCAAAACTCTCTTGGTGATTGTTACGGGAGCAACCTTCGGAGTATTCTCATACGAAAGCTGAACTCTTGTCATGGCAAACTCTGAGGACGTATCCTTGGTTTTATAGTCAAAGCTTGCATCCTTGCTGTCACTATTGCTTTGAGCAATCATGTACTGGCTTTCGGTTTGACCTTTGCCCTTAAGCACAAGGTCAACCGCCTTCCAGGAGGTTGTATAGTCAAGCGGGCTTGACTCGGTCTCGGTTACAGTCATTCTTGTGGGAACAGTGAACTGATCCTTAAAGCTGATTGACTCGCCGTTCTTTAATGTATATTTGCTGTTGCTGATTGTGCCCTTGCTGCTAACCTTGCCGTTTGCTGTGGGCTGGTTAAAGGTGAAGGTGTCAGCTGCAGCAACCGCAGTTTTCAAACCGTTGTTAATTCTTGCTGTATTAACGGTTTTGTCAACTATTAATTCGTTGCCGATGGGGGCAAAGTTAAAGTTAAAGCTGAGGTTTGACTCAACCATACCTCTCTCAACGTAGAACATCGTCAGTGTGTGCTCCGCTGTCGGATCTCCGTAGTTGTCGAGAGTAAAGCTTTGGTTTCTGGTAGCGTCGTTCAAGGTGTTTGTACCGGTGGTGACGTTTACGGACCTGTTGTGGAAGTCTATTGTTCCGTCTGCCTTTTTGTGGTCGCCGCCGAGGTCAAGAATGAGCTTGCCGTCAACGTATACCCATACGTCGTCATCGCCTGTAAAACTAAACTTCTGATTAACGTAGCTGCCGTTGGCTCCTTTAATCTGACCGATGTGGCTGCTGTCGTCGGCACCGAGGTTAAACTTAACGTCAACGCGCATACCAAAACCGAAGTTGTTTGCTTCTACGGACGAGCCTCTTGTGCTGTCAAAGGGGAAGAAGCCGTAGCCGCTGTCTTCCTTCGGAGCGGAATAGTATTCCAACGCGTCCTTTGCGCCGTTTGCGTTTCCGGTACCGTAGGAAATTGTGTTATGCGCCGAGTTGAACCAAACGCTGTCACCGGCGCTCTTGGAAGTTGCACCTTCGCTGTTAAAAGCATAGGTTGTTACTCCGTTTGACACTTCCTTGCGCATCGGGAATTTGGTGTTTACCACAGAGCCAACCTTGTTGTTTTTAAGCCACGTTTTATCGAAAAGCGGAACCTTAGTTGAGCTGTTTACGCCGCCGTTAGCAGCATAATACAAATCACCGTTTACAAGATTGGGACCTGTTAAACCAACTACCGATTTTTTGTTACCTCCCAAACGCGACGAGTTGTTAACCCAGTTGGAGAAATGCACCATATTTGATGAACCCTCGCCCTTGTAGTCGTCTTCCTTATCGAAGAAGTTACCGAAATACAACGGATAATTGATTCCGCTGCTTGCAGAAGCAATTTTACTGTTCAGATACTGGTAAGGCTCCCAGTAAGCGCCGGTTGTATTTTTGGAATGGTTTGTCGAGTAACGAATCTTACCCCAACCGTTCTGAACTTCGTCGTCTGTGTAGTAATCATAGAACGTAGCGTCAATGGTGTAAAGGTTGGAATCACCTGTAATTGAGCTGTCGGGAACAGCTGTTACTTCACTGTAGCTCGCTTTGTTGGTGGGAGTGAAAGTTGACCATACCGCGTTGTTGTCCCAACCCTTAATTTTTATACAGTTCTGGGTTGAATACTTTTTGCCGCCGACTGTGTATGTAGATCTGCTGTTGTTCCACATAAATGGTGACAAATTCCACTTTTGAGTATAACTGCCGTTTGTTCTGACAATTCTGAGGTGGCTCAGATTGTTTGCCGGAATTCTGAAGCTGTATACATTGTCGTAGAATTTTACAGCAGAAATACCTGCTGCCAAAACATTAGAACCATCATACCAATTGTCGTTGTTAAAGTTGCCTGCATACTCATGACAATAATGTTCGTCATTAGAGTCATTATAGAATGTAAACACTTTAAACGCAGCGCCGTCTGCCGCCCAACCGGTAAATTCACTCATGTCGATGAAAATTTCTTCACAATCAACAAACGGGGCTTCACCTTTAGCCGAGGCTGTCGGAATGCCCGCAATCGAGATAGATAATATCATCAGTAAAGCAAGCAGAAGCGACAGGGTGCTCATAAACGTACTTTTCCTTTTAGCCTTATGACGCTTAGTGTGTGAATGTTTGTTTATAATTACCATCTTCCTTTCTTTAGAATTTTTCCGCAAAGCGCGCGGCTTCAGCACACAAAGCCGGATTTTTATGCGTATTGCGAAAAGTGCATTTGGTGTTTTTGTTGTTCCTTTACAAAGTCTTTTGAGAAATTTGCAAAAAACTACATATAACCTCTTACATTATATTAGATTACTTGTCAATAATAATTCTAAATAAGAATTATTTTGCGGAAATAACAATTTTTTCTTACCAAATTTTTTTCATCATTTTCGGTAAATTTAGTAAAAAAAACCGCCGCGAATTCAGGCAGACTTCACGGCAGTGATGTATTTTATATAAATATGTATATATTATGCTTCCAAAAGACTTATGAAATACGGAATCGCGCGCTCAAAGTCAACGCCGTACCAGTTCGCCCCGGGAGATGATTTGGTAATTGCGATACACTCGGCGGTAAAGTCGGCTGCAATCCTTACGCTGTCCTCTACACTCTTGCCGCGAACAAGCGCTCCCGTGAACGCGGAACTGAAAATATCGCCCGTTCCGTGAAACGCCGCGTCGATTTTTTTCTGATGATAAGCATAAAAGCTGTCCGATTCTCTGTCATAAACCAGCACGCCGTAGGTGCCGTCGTATGCCGCGCCTGTCAAAACAACCTTCTTTGCGCCCTGTGCCGCGAGTTTTTTAACTGTTTCTTTGGCAAACGCTTCGTCGTATTCCTCATGGTAAGGAGTGTCTGTCAGAAAACACGCTTCTGTGATGTTGGGCAGAACAATGTCCGCTTTGGCGCACAGCTTTGCCATTTCCTTTGGAAAATCGCTGTCAAACGCCGGATACATTTTGCCGTTGTCAGCCATCGCGGGATCGATAATAACCAAATTTCCGTCCTGCTTAAGGCTGTCAATCAGTGTAATTACCTTTTCAATCTGAGCGGCGTTCGCCAGGTAGCCGGTGTAGAAAGCGTCAAAGGTAATACCTTCGTCCTTCCAGTGCTTTGCGATGGGAAGAATTTGGTCGTCCAAATCCTTGCAGGTGAAGTTTTTAAACATAGTGTGCGTTGAAAGCACCGCGGTCGGGATAATGGCCGCTTCCACGCCTGCCGCAGAAATAACGGGAAGCGCAACGGTCAGCGAGCATTTGCCCACGCATGAAATGTCTTGAATTGTAACTATTCTTTTCACAATAAATAACCCCCTTTATTGTTGAAAGTATTGTAGCACAAAAACTGTACTGTGTAAAGTGCACAGTTTTAATAATAAATTAAAGTACAGTTTGAATTCTTACTTCGGACCTTAATTTATATTATTATTTTTCCGATAAAGAAGTTTAATAAATATAAAAATATGTTATACTATAAAATTGAGATAATATATAAACTCAGACATGGAGTGATAATATGAGCAACTTAACAAGAACGCAAATAGCGCGCGGAGTGCATTTTAACAGCGTTTCCGACAGCCGCTTCAAAACCATGCTTATCGAGGCAAATATCGTAATGCCGTTAAGCAGTGAAACCGCTTCGGCAAACGCTTTGCTTGTGTATGTCCTTTCGCGTTCGTGCAGGGAATACCCCACACACCGCAAGCTGTGCAAAAAGCTCAGCTCGCTTTACGGAGCCGAGCTGTCCGCCGCTACGGGAACATCAGGCGACCGCCAGCTTTTAACCTTAACGCTGACAGGTCTTGACGACCGTTACGCGCTTGACGGCGAAAGCATTGCCGAACAGCTTTCGCTGCTTTTATGCAGGGTTCTGTTTGAGCCTAATATTGAAAACGGAGCCTTTATTTCTTCCGAAATTGAACAGGAGCGGCGCCAATTGCTTGACGACATCGATTCCGAGTTCAACGATAAGCGCGTTTACGCTATCGGACAAATGATTAAAAATATGTGTGAAAACGAAACCTTCGGAATCAGGCGGTACGGCACTGCCGAACAGGTTAAGTCGCTTACCTCGGACGATTTGTACAAAGCCTGGAAAAATATCCTGAAAAACGCTGAAATTGAGCTTATGTACGTGGGCGACAGCGACCCCGAAAAAGCAAGAACTGTTTTTGCCGACGCGTTTAAGGGAATAAACCGCGAGCCTGAAAAAACCGAAACTCAGGTGATTGCGTCAGCCGAAAGGGTTAAGCGGATCACCGAGGAAATGGATGTTTCACAGTCAAAGTTTGTTATGGGCTTCCGCGGAGGGCGCGCGCTTCCGGACAAAAAGGCTCTTGCCTCACAGCTCATGGCTGCGGTGCTCGGCGGTACGGCTACCTCAAAACTTTTCTGCAACGTGCGTGAAAAGCAAAGCCTTTGCTACTACTGCGCTGCGCGGTACAACAAAATCAAAGGAATAATGATAATTGACAGCGGCGTTGAGGGCGAAAACATCGAAAAGCTTGAACAGGGAATAATGAAGGAAATTGCCGACATGCAAAACGGTGAAATCAGCGATTTTGAGCTTGAAGCTACAAAGCTTGCGGTTATAAATTCCTACTATTCCTCAAACGACACAGTGCGCGGAATAGATACGTGGTACATGAACCGCATTTTTGACGGCGAAATCTGCTCAATTGAAGAGATGGCGGAAAAAATCAATGCCGTTACAAAGCAGGAAGTGATTGAAGCCGCAAAGCTGCTGACACTCGACACAGTTTACACATTGAAAAGTAAGTGAGGCGTTTTATGAATATAAATGAAATCAAGTCGCAAAGAGCAGGCGACAGCTATTATAAAATCGACCATCCCTCGGGACTCACCGTCTTTGTTTATCCCAAAGAGGGCTACAACTCCGCCTATGCCATAATCGGCACAAAATACGGCAGCGTCAACACCTGCTTTTCGTATGACGGCGGAGAAAAAATAACCGTTCCCGACGGAATTGCCCACTATCTTGAACACAAGCTTTTTGAAAGCGAGGACGGCGACGCCTTTGCGCGCTACGCCAAAACCGGCGCGTCGGCAAACGCGTACACAAGCTTTGAAAAAACCTGCTATCTTTTTTCGTGTACCGATAAATTTGACGAAAGCTTTGAAATTTTGCTCGACTTTGTTCAAAAGCCCTACTTTACCGCCGAAACCGTGGCAAAGGAGCAGGGTATAATCGGGCAGGAAATCAAGATGTACGACGACAGCCCCGATTGGCGCGTGATGTTCAACATGCTTGAAAAGATGTACCACACTCACCCTGTCAAAATCGACATAGCGGGCACGGTTGAAAGCATTGCCGAAATCACCGCCGAAAAGCTATATCAGTGCTACAATACCTTTTATAATTTAAACAACATGGCACTTTGCGTTGCAGGCAACGTGACCGTTGAACAGGTGCTCAAAACCTGTGACAAAATGCTGAAGCCATGCGAAAAGCATACAATTGAAAACTACTTTGAGGACGAGCCCTACGAAATTGTTGAGCCTTATGTTGAACAGAGCTTCCCGGTTTCGGTTCCGCTCTTTAACCTCGGCTTCAAGGAACGCGCAGACAGACCTTTAAACGAAAAAGAGCTTGCGCAAACCGATATTTTGCTTGAACTTTTGGCTTCGTCAACAAGCGAGCTTTACCAAAATCTCATGGACGCGGAGCTTATTAACACAAGCTTTTCCTTTGAGCTTTTTGAAGGCCCGGGATATTGCTCGGTAATCTTCGGCGGCGAATCACGCGCTCCGAAGCAGGCTGCCGAGGTAATAAAGCAGTATATTACCGGCGTTAAGAAAAACGGTCTTGACAAAGAGGAATTTGAAAGCGCGCGAAAATCCGTTTACGGCGACGTAATTTCTTCGCTCAATTCCGTAGGTTCAATCGCCAACACCATAACCGGCTACCACTTCAACGGCAACGAGCTGTTTAAGTATATTGACGAGGTTGCAGCGGCAACCTTTGATGATGTGCAGAATCGCCTTATGCAAATGCTTGACGTCAACAACTGTACGCTCTCGGTAGTAAATAACGGGGAGGAATAATATGAATTCCGATATTTTTCACGTTCGGTTTCCGTATTTGGGATGGACGTTTACAATCAACCGCGTTGCCTTGCAAATAGGCGACTTTAAAATCTATTGGTACGGCGTAATCATTATGACCGGAATGCTGCTCGCCGTAATTTACGCTTACAAAAGCGCCAAACGCTACAATGTTGACCGCAACAAGCTTTTTAACTGCGTGTTTGTAGGCTTGATAAGCGGTATCATAGGCGCAAGACTATACTTTTGCATATTCCGTTGGGATTATTATTCCAAGAATTTGGGTGAAATTTTTGCCATCCATGAAGGCGGACTTGCCATCTACGGCGGCATAATAGGCGCTCTTATTGGCGGTTTAATCGTTGCCAAAATCCAAAAGATGAAGTTTATGCCGATCCTTGACATCAGCATGATGGGATTTTTGCTCGGACAGGGCATAGGCCGCTGGGGAAACTTTATGAATCAGGAAGCCTTCGGCACTCCCACAAACCTTCCGTGGGCAATGATGAGCGAAGGCACAGGCGGAGTTGCGGTTCATCCGTGCTTTTTGTACGAATCTCTCTGGTGCCTGCTCGGGTTCGGTTTAATCCACTTTTACAGCAAATACCGCCAGCGTTACGCGGGCGAGGTTTTCTACATGTACCTTGTATGGTACGGCTTTGAACGGATGATTGTTGAGGGACTGCGCACCGACAGTCTTTACCTGCCTTTCCGTATAGCGGGCGCGGATGTGCGCGTCAGCCAGGTGCTCTCGGCGTTATTATTCGTTATCGGAATTATTCTTTTAATTAAGAACATAAAAAAGGAGGACTCTTTTTATGCAAATTATCGACGGAAAAAAGGTGTCGGCAGAAGTAAAAGAAAAAGTAAGGCTTGAAACTCTTGATTTAATTGAAAAACACGGCGTAACCCCCGGTCTTGCCGTTGTAATCGTAGGCGACGACCCGGCTTCGCGTGTTTATGTAAACAACAAAAAGAAAGCCTGCGATTTTGTGGGCTTTAAATCCGAGGAATACGCGCTTCCGGCTTCAACAACCCAGGAGGAGCTTCTTGCGCTGGTAGATACTTTAAATGAAAAAACCGATATAAACGGTATTTTGGTTCAGCTTCCTTTGCCGAAACACCTTGACGACAAGGCGGTAATTGAGCGCATAAGTCCTCAAAAGGACGTTGACGCTTTTCACGCCGTAAACGTTGGAAAAATCATGCTCGGCGAATACGACTTTTTGCCCTGCACTCCCGCGGGCGTTATGGAAATGCTTCATTATTATGATATTTCCGTTGAAGGTAAGGAATGTGTGGTTATCGGCCGCAGCAACATTGTGGGCAAGCCAATGGGAATGCTTTTGCTTCACAAAAACGGCACGGTAACAATCTGTCACAGCCGCACAAAAAATCTTAAAGAAGTTTGTCTGCGAGCTGATATTCTGGTCGCGGCGGTAGGAATACCTAAGTTTGTAAAGGCTGATATGGTTAAGCAAGGAGCTGTTGTAATTGACGTAGGCATGGACAGAGACGAAAACGGTAAGCTCTGCGGTGACGTTGACTTTGAAAACGTCAAGGACAAATGTTCCTACATAACTCCCGTTCCGGGCGGCGTTGGACCGATGACAATCGCCACTCTTATGAAAAATACAATCAAGGCGTGCAAGCTGCAAAACGGTATATAACATTGTTTAAAGCCTGACTTTATTCAATAATAAAACACTTGACAAAAAACAGGCTGTATGTTATAGTATATAAGCCGCATACTGTGGGTTGTAAGAAATTCTTCGGATTTCACCCATATGTAGCGAGCCCAATGAAAAGGATTGAAATTATGTACGCAGTTATTCAAACAGGCGGCAAGCAGTACAAGGTAACAAACGATGAAGTTATCTTTATTGAAAAGCTTGACGCTGAAGCAAACGACACCGTAACTTTTGACGTTGTAGCGGTTGGTACAGACGACGGCATCAAGGTAGGCACACCTTTTGTTGAGGGTGCAAAGGTTACAGGCGAAGTTCTTAAGAACGGCAAAGGCAAGAAAATCAGAGTTGCTACTTACAAGCCTAAGAAAGGCGAAAAAAGAGTAAAGGGTCACAGACAGCCTTACACTCAGGTTAAGATTACTTCAATCGAAGCATAATGATTTCGGTAAATTTTACGGTTCACAACGGCTTGATTACGGGTTATAAAGTCAGCGGACATTCGGGATATTCCGAAGCCGGAAGCGACATTGTTTGCTCCGCTGTCAGCTCCGCGGCTTTAATGGCGGCAAACACAGTCACCGAAATCCAACATATTGAAGCCGAAGTTACCGTAAACGACGGATTTTTAAACCTGAATCTGTCACAAAAGGACGCCGAAGCCTCAAGGATAACGCTTGAAGGCCTAAGGCTCCACCTAACGGCTCTTTCACAAGAGTATCCACAATTTATTAAAGTTAAAATTTCGGAGGTGTAAGGTAATGCTTAAAATAAACATTCAGTTATTCGCTCATAAAAAAGGTATGGGTTCAACAAAGAACGGCCGCGACAGCGAATCAAAGCGTCTCGGCGTTAAGCGCGCGGACGGTCAGAAGGTTCTCGCGGGCAACATTCTTGTTAAGCAGAGAGGAACTCACATTCATCCCGGCGCTAACGTAGGCAGAGGCTCGGACGACACTCTGTTCGCGAAAATTGACGGCGTTCTCCGTTTTGAGCGTATGGGCAAAGACAGAAAGCGCGCAAGCGTTTATCCTGTAGAGCAGTAATAAAGCTAAAGGGTGAGTTGAAATATACTCGCCCTTTTTTGATTTACGCAGGAATTGCGGTTTTGCCGCAAGATAAGGAGGTATTGTATGTTCGTAGATAAAGCGCACATAAAAATAAAGGCAGGAGACGGCGGCGACGGAGCGGTTTCGTTTCACCGTGAAAAATACGTTGCTGCCGGAGGACCGGACGGCGGCGACGGAGGCCGCGGCGGAAATATTGTGTTTCTTGCCGACTCAAATCTTTCAACCCTTGCCGACTTCCGTTATAAGCGTAAATATGCCGCAAAAAAGGGAGAAAACGGTAAAGGCGGTCGCTGCCGCGGCAAAAACGCCGAGGATTTAATTATCCGCGTGCCCGTCGGTACGGTTGTTAAGGAGGAAAGCTCAAACCGTGTTTTGGCGGATATCTCCGACAAAGAACCTCACGTTGTCGCGCGCGGAGGCAAAGGCGGCTGGGGAAATCCCCACTTTGCCACACCCGTACGCCAGGTTCCGAGATTCGCGAAGCCCGGACTTCCCGGCGAGGAATTTGACGTTGTGCTTGAGCTTAAGCTTCTGGCAGACGTAGGGCTTGTGGGCTTTCCAAACGTCGGCAAAAGCACGCTTATTTCCGTTGTATCGCAGGCGAAGCCCGAAATAGCCGATTATCACTTTACCACAATCACCCCGGTACTGGGCGTTGTGTCAATGGGCGAAGGCTCGTCCTTTGTCATGGCGGATATCCCCGGCCTTATTGAAGGCGCGTGGCAGGGTACAGGACTCGGACATCAGTTTCTGCGTCATGTTGAGCGCTGCCGTATGCTTGTTCACGTTGTTGATGTTTCCGGCAGCGAGGGCAGAAATCCCATTGAGGATTTTGAAACAATTAACTCGGAGCTTGTAAAATTTAACCCCGAGCTTGCGAACCGCCCTATGGTTGTCGCCGGAAATAAATGCGACATGGCAACCGATGAACAAATTGAGAATTTCAAAAAATATGTCAATTCAAAGGGCTACGAGTTTTTCCCCATAATGGCCGCAATACGCTATGATGTCGACCCGTTGCTTCAAAAAATTCAGGAAATGCTGTCCAAGCTTCCGCCGATAACGCGCTTCGAAGCCGAGCCCGCTCCCGTAATGACGGTTGATGACTTCGATGACCACAGCGTTGAAATCCGCAACATCAACGGAATTTACACCGTTGAGGCGGACTGGCTTCTGCAGGTAATGCGAGGTATAAATTTTGACGATTATGAAAGCCTAAATTATTTCCAAAAGGTACTTGCAAACGGCGGAGTTATTGACGCTCTGCGTCAAAAGGGCTGCAAGGACGGCGACACTGTTTCAATTTATGACCTTGAGTTTGACTTCATGGAGTAAGGAGCGGCTATGAGTGAAATAAAAAGAACAGAAGGCGACTCATATTCTCCGCTGACTCTTGCGTTTATCGGCGACGGAGTTTATGACTTGCTTGTACGCGACTATCTTGTGCGCCGTGCAAACCGTCCGGTCGGCGAACTCAATAAGCTCAAGGTTTCGCTTGTTAATTGCGAAAGTCAGGCGCGCTTTGCCGCAAACTTAATGCCGCTCTTGTCGGAAAAAGAACTTGCGGTATACAAGCGCGGAAGAAACGCCGCGCCGAAATGCACTCCTAAGCACGGAACTGTTGCCGACTATCACAGTGCCACAGGACTTGAATGTCTTTTCGGATATCTCCACATAAACGGAAACACGGAACGTATTTCTCAATTGTTTACAAAAATTGTTAATATGGATTAAAATTGTGTTATAATTATTGACACTGTAAAATATTGTTATTATAATGATAACAATGTTATTATAAAAGGAGAGTTGAATATGAAAAGAATTCTAACTGCAGTCCTTGCAGGCGTTATTGTTGCTTCGGTGTGTATGACAATGGCTTCCTGCGGCGGCAGCAAAGAAAGCAGCAAGGCGTCTACAACAGCACCCACAACTACAGCTCCGGCAACAACAGCCGCGGCAACAACAGTTGCGGCAAGCGCTCAGGCGAGCGCTCAGGCGAGCGGTGAGGTATCAAACGCTCTTCAAAGCAGCATTGCAAATCAGGGCAGCGAATATTATCAGCCGGCTACAAACTATCAGGGCGGCAATATCCCCGAAGATAAGGTTTACGGCGGTGTTTGGGAACAGGTTGCGATTCAGAACGCTCTCAGCGTTGCGGGCGACCAGGAAGCGATTGTGGTAGGCGATTACCCGGGTTACGCTCCCGACGGTTTGGAATGTTGGGTAGTAACGGTTAAGAAGTCAGACGGTACTTACGCTGTATATTATTCGGGCTTCCAGTTCTGTTATCCCGATACATCCGGAAACGCCAACACCAATAACGAAAGCTCAAGTCAGGGCGGAAATACCGGCTCGCAGACCAACAACGGCCGTGTTTACGCCGAACCCGAGGATGAGGACAACACTGTTGCTCCTTATCAGGGCAACTAATTAAAAACGGTAATCTTAAAGGTCCGGATATCCGGGCCTTTTCTATTGCGATAATATTTCGGGCAAAGCCGCTTCTGCATTTGATGTAAAATAAATTTGTACAAAAGGTATTCCATTGTAAATAAAAATATGTTATAATAAACGCATAAAATCTAATTTTTCTAAATTAATGTTTTATTTTGCGTTTATTATACAAATTTATATTGCCCGCTCGATTTGCCGCTTTGCGGCAAGAGCGATGGCTGATTATAACAATGTAGATAACATTGCAAAGGAAGTGTTATATTTGCATAAAAGAATTATAGCTGCTTTGCTTTGCGCGTTTATGCTCACGGGTACAGCGGTATGTTTTTCGGGCTGCGACGGAAACAAGACAGAACAAAAGCCTGTTTCAACCGACTTTAAAACAGCCGGAAATGTTGCCGACGGCGCAATTTTGCAGGCGTTCAGCTGGGATTTCAACACCATAAAGGCTTCAATTCCGGACATAGCCGCCGCGGGCTTTTCCGCGGTACAGACTTCGCCCGTAAATGAATGTCTTAAGGGCGACGGCGGCGGAATGGAGCTGTACGGCGACGGAAAGTGGTATTATCATTATCAGCCCACCGACTTTAAAATCGGCAACTATCAGCTGGGAACGCGCGACGAGTTTAAGGAAATGTGCGCCGAAGCGCATAAATACGGCGTAAAGGTAATCGTTGACGTAATCGCCAACCACACCACAACCACTCTCAGCGAGGTTTCGCAGAATTTGATAAAAGCGGGCGGCGGAAGCTTGGAAACCTTGTTTCACAAGGGAAACAGCAATGACATTTCCGACTACAGCGACCGCCTTCAGTGTACTACCTACAAAATGGGCGGACTTCCGGACATCAACACCGAACGCCCGTCATATCAGGATTATTTCATCAATTTTTTAAACGACTGCATAGCCTGCGGAGCCGACGGCTTCCGTCACGACACCGCAAAGCATATCGGTCTGCCCGACGACCCGAAAGAAAACGACGGCTTTAAAAACAACTTTTGGGAGCGCGTTACAAAGGAAATCGACAACGCTGACAAGATGTTTATCTACGGCGAAGTTTTGCAGGGCGGAAACGACCGGATAGACGACTATGTAAAAGCAATCGGAAGAACCACATCCAGTGTTTACGGCAGCAAAATCCGCAGCGCATTGGTTAATAACTTTATTGACACCGCAAGCGTCAGCGAATATTGGATTGAGGATCCCTCGCACATCGTCACCTGGGTTGAGTCTCACGATAATTATATCAACGACGGCACATGGGCGCAGCTTAGCGACGACCGTGTTATTGCAGGCTGGGCAATTATAGCCTCACGCAAGGACGGCACTCCGCTGTTTTTCTCGCGTCCCTACGGCAGCAGCATTGAGGACGAATGGGGAATGAACCGTATCGGCGCTCAGGGCAGCGACGAATACAAGGACAGCAGGGTAAAGGCGGTTAACTTTTTCCGCACCGCAATGAAGGGTGAGGACGAGAAGCTTGTAAACCCCGGCAACAAGGAAACCGCATTGATGATTGAGCGCGGCAAAAAGGGAGCCGTAATTGTAAATATCGACACACAGGAGCTTAAAACAGGCTTTGAAATCAATCTTCCCGACGGTGAATACACCGACAGGGTTGACGAAAAAACCGTCTACACCGTAAAAGACGGCAAGCTTACCTCGGAAAAGGGAATCAATGCAAACAGTGTTGTTGTGCTTTACAATGAGGGCTATGAACAATACGCAAAATGCGCAAACGTAGGCGTTGCAAAGGGCACAAAATTTTTGACCGAAGGCGACAGCGTAAAGGTCACGCTTACCGCCGAAAATGCCAAAAACGCGGAATACAGGCTTGACGGCGAAGAAGCTGTAAGCTTCAGGGACGGCGACGCTGTAACGGTTAAGGCTCCCAAGTCCGGCGGAGTTGTAAAGCTTGAGCTTACCGCCGAAAACGAACAGGGTGTTGAAACCTACGAACGCGTTGAGTTTACCTTCCGGAAAAACTACACCGTCGGTAAAGGCGCAAAGGTTTACTTTGAAAAGCCCTCAAATTGGGGAGACAAGATTTATGCCTATGTCTATAATGTTGACGAGGATGAAAACGATTCCTGGCCCGGAGAGGAAATGAAAAAGGAAAGCGGCGGCAAATACAGCTACACGCTTACCGATGAATGGAAATCACCTATGATTATCTTTAACGACGGAGACGCTGAAAACAGTGTTCAGTACCCTGAAGCAGGCGCAAAGGGTTTTGAAGTTGAGGACGGCAAAACATATAAGGTTAAATAACGGAGGAATAAAAATGAGCGAGCTTAAAAACGTTAAGATGGAAGGCAGCAACGTGCCTGCCGAGCAAATAAAAAACCCCGAGCTTTGCAAAGCGATTGAGACAATGCAGGCTGACGGCAGTCCCGAAAATATAAACGCAATGATTTCACAGGTGGTTGAGGCAAAGTTTATTTTGCCCGCGCTTGTAAAGCAGATTCCCAACGCGCGCACGGAAAACGGCAAAACAGTTATGGGAAACTCAACTCAGGTTCAGTTCCGTCTGCTTGAAAACGGCAACAAGGAAAAGTTCTTCGGAGTATTCACCGACATTGAAGAGCTTAAAAAGTGGAAGGGCGCAAACGACGCTCAAAAGGTTGTTACCGACTTTGACAGCCTTGCCGAAATGGTTTCGGACCCCAAGGCGGGCGTAATGGGTTTTGTAATTAATCCCTTCGGAAAAAGCGTAACCTTCCCCAAGCCAATGACAATCGGAATCAAGCAGCAGCGCGACTATCTGCGTCGTGAAAAAAATACACTCAAAAACGGCGCGGCAATCAAGCTCAGCGAGCCGGATGATTACCCGATTGATATGATGGCGGCTTTAATCAATCATTTCCAGACCGAACCCGGAGTAAACGCCGCGTTTCTCAGGATGCTTGAGCAGGACGGTAAAATGAGCTACTTCATTGTTGTTGACTTCGTAGGAAACATGGAGCAGACCTTTGACGCAATTTCCGAGGTTGCAAAGCCGTTCATCGACGAGGATAACGAGCTTTCAATGATGCCGTTCTCAATGGAATTTGCCAGAAACGCCGTTAAAGGAATTGAGCCCTTCTATAAAAAACAAGAGGATTAACGTAAAAAAGGCTTCCCTGACCGGAAGCCTTTTCTGCTTAAATTGATTAGCCTTGAGCGTTGTTATATCCTGACCGAAATACCCTTGTTTTTCAAATACTCCTTTAACTCGGGAATCGGTATTTCACCAAAGTGGAACAGCGAAGCCGCAAGCACCGCGTCCGCCTTGCCTGTTGTAAACGCGTCGTAAAAATGACTTAGCGCGCCTGCGCCGCCGCTTGCAATAACGGGAATGTTAACCCTTTCGCTTACTGCTTTTGTCAGTCCCAAATCATATCCTTTTTTCTGTCCGTCCTCGTCCATGCTGGTCAGTAAAATTTCGCCCGCTCCGAGCTCGGCGCATTTAACAGCCCACTCTACAGCGTCAATTCCCATCGGCTTTCTGCCGCCGTTAACGTAGACCTCCCAGCTGTCTCCCTTGCGTTTTGCGTCAATTGCGGCAACAACGCACTGGCTTCCGAATTTATATGCAGCTTCGCTTATAAGCTCGGGACGGTACACTGCCGCTGAGTTAACCGAAACCTTGTCCGCGCCTGCTCTCAGCAGCGCGTTAAAATCATCGACGCTGCGTATTCCGCCGCCTACGGTGAACGGAATAAATATGGTATCTGCAACCTTTTCAACCATGTCAATCGTTATATTGCGCGAATCGCTTGAAGCGGTTATATCAAGAAAAACCAACTCGTCCGCGCCCTGCTCGTCGTACTTTTTCGCGCACTCAACAGGGTCGCCCGCGTCAACCAGATTTACAAAGCTCATGCCCTTAACAACCCTGCCGTTTTTTACATCCAGGCAGGGAATTATTCTTTTTGCGTACATATTAACCCTCCGCAATCTCAGCAAAGTTTTTAAGAATTTGCAAACCGAGCTCGCCGCTTTTTTCGGGGTGGAACTGCGTGGCGAAAACATTGCCCTTTTCAACCGCCGCGTCAATGGTCACTCCGTACTCGGTGTTTGCCGCCACAATGCTTTTGTCAGCCGCGTCAAGGTAGTAGGAATGTACAAAGTAAACGTACGGATTATCCTCAATTCCCTTAAAAAGCCTGCTGTCCTTGTTGACGCGCAGACTGTTCCAGCCCATGTGCGGAATTTTTAAGCCTTCGCCGTTCGGGATTCTGCGTATTTCACCGTCAAACACTCCCAAGCCTTCGGCTTCCGGACTTTCCTCGCTGTGCGGAAACAATAGCTGCAAGCCGAGACAAATGCCCAAAAACGGTTTTCCGCTGTTTATAAAATCAATTACAACCTGCTTTATTCCGAATTTTTCAAGCGTGTCAACCGTGTCCCCGAATGAACCTACACCCGGCAGCACAGCGCCGTCGGCGTTCATAATCCTGTCGCGGTCGCGCGTAATAAAGCAGTCGCAGCCAATGTGCTTAAACGCCTTGTAAACGCTTTGCAAATTACCGGCGTTGTAGTCAATTACAGCAATCATTAAATCATCTCCGTATCAAGTATAGTATATTTTAACATAGCAGACCGTATTTTGCAACACCAACAATAACACACTTCATAAATATTTGTGATTTTGGTATTTAAACTTGCAAAATCATTGAATTTTGCAAGTCAATGTGATAAAATGAAATAACAATCGCAAAATAACCCAAGGCAACGCCTTTTATAATACAGGAGAAAAAATGATAACACATTTACTTACCAGAATCGACTTAATGATGAACAGCTTTTCAAAGGGACAAAAGCGTATTGCGCTTTACATTGAGGAGCATTACGACAAGGCGGCGTTCATGACCGCCTCAAAGCTCGGAGAAACCGTTGGAGTAAGCGAAAGCACCGTAGTGCGATTTGCTACCGAGCTTGGCTATGACGGTTATCCGAGACTTCAAAAGGCAATGCAGGAGATGATTCGCAACAAGCTTACATCTGTTCAGCGCATTGAGGTCACTTCGGACAGAATAGGCGACGCAAACGTGCTCGACAGCGTTTTGGAGCAGGATATTGAAAAAATCCGCCGTACAATTGAGGAAACTTCGCACAAGGATTTCAACCGCGCGGTTGATGAAATCTGCGCGGCAAAGCGAATTTATATCTTCGGTGTGCGTTCAACCGCCGCCATCGCCAATTTTCTCGCCTATTATTTTGAACTTATCTTTGACAACGTTGTTACAATCAACACCACATCGCCGACATCTACCTACGAGCATATTTTCCGTATGACCGAGGACGATGTTATCATAGGCGTATCGTTTCCGCGTTACAGCAAAATGGCTGTTGAGGCAATGGACTTCGCGCGTTCACGCGGAGCCCACGCGATTGCGATTACCGACAGCATGGCTTCACCTTTGGTTCAGTCTGCCGACTCAATTCTCATCGCCCGAAGCGACATGGCTTCAATCGTAGATTCGCTTGTGGCTCCTCTCAGCCTTATAAACGCGCTTATCGTCGCGACGGTTCTTAAGAAGAAGGATGAGGTAAGCGAAACCTTCCGCAAGCTTGAGCAGGTTTGGAACCGTGACGGCGTTTACGCAAATCATGATGAAAAGGCGGAGCAGGATGTTTAAAAAGGTTGTCGTTGTCGGCGCAGGAGCAGCGGGACTTATGGCGGCAGGTTCAGCCGCGGAATACGGCGCGAAGGTCACGCTTATTGAAAAAAACGCCCGCGTCGGAAGAAAGCTAATGATAACCGGCAAGGGACGATGCAATTTTTGCAATAACTGCGATGTTCAATCCTTCATCAACAATGTGCCGGTAAACGGCAGGTTTTTGTATTCGGCAATCAATAATTTCACGCCACTTGATACTATTGCTTTTTTTGAAAATCTCGGTGTTCCGTCAAAAACCGAACGCGGCAACCGGGTGTTTCCTCAGTCGGACAAGGCGGTGGATATTGTTGACGCAATGCGCCGATTTGCGCTTGATTCGGGCGTAAAAATCGTAAATGATACAGCGGTATCACTCGTCACCGAAAACGGCGAGGCTGTGGGAGTTGAATGTGTAAACGAAACATATTATGCCGACAGCGTAATAATTTGCTGCGGCGGCAAAAGCTATCCTCTTACAGGTTCAACAGGCGACGGCTACATCCTTGCGCGTCAGGCAGGACACACGGTTACACCGCTTAAGCCATCGCTCGTTCCGCTTGAAAGTCCGGATGACTGCAAAAGCATGCAAGGACTGGCGTTAAAAAATGTCGCTGTCAGAATAATTGAAAATAATTCTAAAAAAGAAATATATACCGATTTCGGCGAAATGCTGTTCACTCACTTCGGTATCAGCGGCCCCATTGTTTTGTCAGCAAGCTCGCACATCCGTGAAATACGGGAAAATCAGTATACCGCCGTAATTGACCTTAAGCCGGCGCTTACGTTGGAACAGCTTGAAAAACGGCTTCAAAACGAGTTCAATACAAATCACAACCGTGATGTTTCAAATTCGTTTTCAAAGCTTTTACCAAAGAAAATTATCGTCCCCGTCCTAAAGAGGTGGGGAGTGCCTTTTGACAAAAAGTGCAACGTAATAAATAAGGAAGAACGCCGCGCGCTGGCAAAGCTTTTAAAGGGCTTTGAAATCAGACTCAGCGGATTTCGGCCTATAGAAGAGGCAATTGTTACATCGGGCGGCGTAAAAACCTCCGAAATCAATCCGAAAACAATGGAAAGCAAGCTTGTTTCGGGATTATATTTCGCGGGCGAGGTCATTGACTGCGACGCTTATACCGGCGGCTTTAACCTTCAAATCGCGTGGAGTACCGGCAGACTCGCCGGGCAAAGCTGCGTTTAGTTTACCGGTTTTCAAAGATAACAGCAATATCGTTTTATAATATACAAAAATGAAAGGACTTACAGATATGTCAATAGCAGTAGCACTTGACGGACCTGCCGGAGCAGGTAAATCTTCTATCGCCAAACGCGCCGCAAAGGAGCTTGGCTATATTTATGTAGACACCGGCGCGCTTTACCGCACAATAGGACTTGCCGCCACACGCGCGCATATCGCGCCCTCGGATTCTCCGGAGGTTGACGTTCTACTTAAAAAAATTAAGGTTGAGCTTACCTTTAACGAGCTCGGCGAACAGGTTGTACTTTTGAACGGAGAAGATGTTTCCGGTGAAATACGCACGCCCGAAGCGTCAATGACGGCTTCCAAAATATCGGCAATTCCCAACGTCCGCGCATATCTTCTTGATTTACAGCGTGACATGGCAAAATCTCACGACGTAATCATGGACGGCCGCGACATCGGCACTGTGGTGCTTCCCGACGCTCAGGTAAAAATCTTTCTCACCGCTTCTCCCGAAGCGCGTGCCGGCAGACGTTACAAGGAACTCATCGAAAAGGGAATGAGCGTTAAATATGAGGATATTTTAAGCGACGTAATTGAACGCGATTATAATGATACTCACCGCGAAACCGCGCCCCTGAAGGCAGCCGATGACAGCGTTACCGTAGACACCACCGAGCTTGATTTTGAGCAGAGCGTTGAAGCTGTTATAAATGTTATAAAGGAGAAAATCTGATGGGACAATCCAAGGTGTTATACTCAATAGGCAAGGTCATCTTGCTGCCGGTTTATAAGCTCATTTACCGTTACAAGGTAATCGGCGCGGAAAACATGCCTGCGGAAGGCGGTTTAATATTAGCCAGCAACCATCTTTCCTTTTCAGACCCCGTATTGCTTGGCTTGGCGCAAAAAAGAAGGCTTTATTTTATGGCTAAGTCCGAGCTTTTTAAAAATAAATTTTTTTCCTTCATAATTCGCAGTCTCGGCGCGTTTCCCGTTGAACGCGGAGCCGGCGACGGCAAGGCAATTAAAACCGGCGAGGATATTATACGCGAAGGCAACGTAATGACAATTTTCCTTGAGGGCGGACGAAGCAAAAACGGCGAGCTTATGCGTCCGCGCAGCGGCTGCGCGCTTGTCGCGCAACAAATGCAGGTTCCTGTTATTCCGGCATGTATCACAATTACCGGCAATCCGAAGCACCGTTTTGCCAAACGTGTAATTCATTTTTCAAAACCGCTCAGCCCCGAAGAATTGGGATTAACTCCCGACGGCGGCAGACGTGAGCTGAAAAACGCCTCAAACGCCATCATGGGTGAAATTAAGAAAATGAGGGAGGCGGACAGAGTTGACAATAAGAAAGGCTGATTCCGCCGGCTTTTGCTTCGGTGTTAACCGCGCGGTTAACATGGTTTATGACCTGCTTGATAAAAAAGTCCGGGTTTGTACGCTCGGCCCTATTATCCACAACATGGAAATGGTCGGAGAGCTTAAGAATATGGGCTGCCGTCCCGTTGAAAGCGTTGATGAGATTGAGCCCGGTGAAACCTTAATAATCCGTTCGCACGGCGTACCTAAAAGCGTAACCGACCTGCTTGAAGAACGCGGTGTAAGTTACCGTGACGCAACATGTCCGTTTGTAAAGAAAATCCACCGCATTGTGGCGGACTCAAACGCTGATACCGACATTGTTTTGATTGCCGGAAACAAGAATCACCCCGAGGTTCAGGGCATTATCGGCAACTGCAATTGTCCGTGGCAGGCGTTCAATAATGAGGCGGAATTAGACGAAATTCTGCCTAATATTCTTTTACAGAAAAATAAACAGTTAATAATTGTTGCTCAAACAACATTTGATACAAATGAATGGAAAAAATCTGTAAAAAAAATAAAAAAACTATGTACAAACTCAAAAATTTTTGATACAATATGTAATGCTACGTCAGTTCGGCAAAACGAGGCGGATGAAATTGCCGCTCAGTCCGACTTTATGATAGTGATAGGTGACAGGCACAGTTCAAATACAAACAAGCTTTTTGATATCTGCAAAAAGCGGTGCCCGAACACGGTTCTTATTGAAACCGTCGGCGAGCTCGATTTGGAGCAGCTTCGTAAATCGCGGAATATAGGCGTAACTGCAGGCGCGTCAACACCTGCAAGGATAATAAAGGAGGTACTGGATACAATGAGTGAAGAAATTAAATCCGGTGAAACAACAAATGTTGAAGAATCTTTTGAGGAGTTGCTTGAGGAATCCCTCAAAAATTTAAATACTAACGAGAGGGTAATGGGTACAGTCATTAGCATCGCGCCTAATGAAGTACAGGTTGATGTCGGCAGAAAGCAGACAGGCTTTGTTCCTGTAAGCGAGCTTTCAAACGATCCTACAGTTAAGCCTGAGGATGTTGTTAAGGTAGGCGATCAGATTGAACTGCTTATCATGAAGACAAACGACCAGGAAGGCACAAT
>DOUO01000032.1 GCA_003520555.1 Oscillospiraceae bacterium | reverse complement strand
AACAAGGAATGGTAAAAAATGAGTACAGGTTTGTTCGAGCTGCTAAAAGCAGTTAACCGGCCTGAATTGATAAGGCGGTTTTTTGACGGCGCGTCTTACGACGAGCTGTATGAGGTTATCCTTGACAAACAGAAATTCAACAGTATTTATCACACACATAATAAGTATGCCACACCAGTGTCGGAGGGGACGTACAGCGAGCTTTTGAGCTTTGTTTCCGGAGAGCTGATTCATCCCGACGAACGCGAAGACTTTGCCGCGTTAATGAATCCCGAAACCGTTATGCAAAGCTTAGGTAAAAGCGAAATTCCGGGACTGTACAGCGGCGATTTCCGCGTGCGCCTTGTAAACGGCAAATGGGGCTGGGTGGAGCTTGTTTTGCTTGCGGGCAGGGATTACGGCATCGAAAACAACGTCCTTCGCATTTATATTTTTGACTGCAATAACAGAAAATCACGCGAGCTCGGAACCGAATACAGCGCGGCGGTGTCAAATTACGACCGCAACGAGCTTACGGGACTTTTAAGGAAGAGAGCTTTCATCAAGGAGTCCGAACGCATAATAAAAAACAGTGAAATAAAACAGTGCGTGGTTTCGGTTGACATTGAAAACTTCAAGCTGTTTAACGAATGGTACGGCCACAGCGAAGGCGACCTGCTTATGGTGCAGATTGCCGCAGCCCTGCAGGAAGCTGCCGAAAGCACCTCGGGTGCCGCGGGTTACTTCGGTCAGGATGATTTTTGCCTGCTGATTCCGTATGATATGGAGCATATAGGCAATTTGTTTGACCATATCTGCTCGCTTGTTAACGCGCGCGGAAGCAGCGCCGGATTTTTGCCTGCCTTCGGCGTTTGCGTTGTTGAGGACGGCATTACCATGCTTGATTTGCTTGACAGGTCGTTTTTGGCGGTTCAGGTTGCCAAAAAGGGATATCACAGTCGTATTCGCGTGTTTGAAAAATCCATGTACCGCGACACCGACAAAGAATACTATGTGCTTACAAACTTTTTGCAGGCTCTTAAGAACCATGAAATTGTGTTTTATCTCCAGCCGCAGTGCCGCGCGTCATCGGGCAAAATCGTGGGCGCGGAAGCTCTTGCGCGCTGGATAAAGCCCGACGGCAGAATTGTTTGTCCCGATATGTTTATTCCCGTGCTTGAAAAACGCGGTTTGATCTGCGACCTTGATTTGTATATTTGGGAAGAAGTGTGCCGCTGGCAGCGTAAAATGCTGGACGAAGGCCGCACGGTGCTGCCCGTTTCGGTAAACGTTTCGGTTTCGGACATCCTGCACACCAACCTTCCGGTGGTGTTTGAAAATCTGACCTCTAAATATTCGCTTGAACGCAGACTTATTAAAATTGAAATCACCGAATCTTCGTATATTTCCAACACTTCAATAATAAGAAATACCCTGCGTACCCTAAAGGAAATGGGCTTTACCGTGCTGATGGACGACTTCGGCAGCGGTTACTCAACGCTTAATATGCTCAAAAACCTGAACGTTGACGTGGTTAAGCTTGACGCTCAGTTTTTGAACATGGACGAAAGCAACGAAACCAAGAGTATACATATACTTGAATCCGTTACCAACATGACAAAAACGCTGGGCGTGCCGATTATTGTTGAGGGCGTTGAAACCAAGGAACAAAAGGACTTTTTGCAGGACATGGGCTGCCGTTACATTCAGGGCTATTACTTTTACCGTTCCATGCCTGTTGAGGAATACGAAGTGTTGATTTCCGACCCTCAAAAAATCGATACCTCGGGAATTATATTCAAGTCAAACCAGCAGTTCCGCCTGCGCGAGCTGCTTGACAACAATATCTACAGCGACACCATGCTGAACAATATTTTGGGACCGTGCGCGCTTTATCTGTTTCATGACGACGGCGTTGACATTGTGCGTTACAACGAGCAGTTTTATGAGGCGGTTGACATACCCAACTTTAAGGACAGACTCAATTGTATTCAGCAGTATATGCCCGAGGGCGACGTTCCGCTGTTTTACGAAACACTGAACGCCGCCGAACGCGACCGTCTGAACGGAAAAAGGGGAGTTATGCATTTTTATAAAACCGACGGCACGCTGACGACCTTTGACATGCATTTTTATTATCTGCACACCGAAGGCGGCGGAAAGGTTTTTTACGGTTCGGTTCAAAACATTACCAAGCTCAGCAATCTTGAAAAACAAATAAAACTGCTGTCGACAATGACAAAGGACACAGTGCTGTTTATGTCAAGGACTCCCGACGGCGGAATGCAGTTCACGGTGCTGTTTAACGGGCTTGAAAAAGACCTCGGCATGAGCGCGCGGGAACTTGAAGCGGAGCTTAACAAAAACGACCTGCTGGAGCGTGTGGGCGCCGAAAACAGACCCTCCGCGCTGCGCAAGCTGACCAAGAAGATTCAGCGTTCCGAATCCTTCAGCTCCGTACTTAATATGACAAATCCGAAGGGCGAACCGTTGGCCTTGGAAGTACACGGCAACTCTATGCAGGGCAGCACGGACGTAATGAACTATTATATAGTAATTCTGAAAAAGCCGGAAAAATAAAGGAAATAAGTATAACGCGAAAGGCAGACTCTTTGATTTTGAGTCTGCCTTTTTTCAACATTACGTATTTATTTATTTTCGTGATCTTTAACA
>DOUO01000072.1:2991-3143 GCA_003520555.1 Oscillospiraceae bacterium | reverse complement strand
TATTGACAAGCAGCATAAGGAAAACGTTAAGCGCCACGATGTAAACCTGCTCAGCGTTAAGTACAATGGCAGAACCACAAACCTGTTTACCGACGACGAAAAAATACCGCTTGAGCTTACGTGGAAGAATAATGCAGATGTGAAAAACCTTT
>DOUO01000072.1:0-2928 GCA_003520555.1 Oscillospiraceae bacterium | reverse complement strand
GTTGAGGTTTACGACGCCCGCCGTTATCCGGTTACATCATTTATCGTCGAAAACTTTTACAGCGGCAGGAAGGATAAGGTTCATTCACAGCGCTTTGAGCTTGATATCAGCCATATAACGCGCGGCAGATATTACACTCGATATGTTTTATATAACCGTCTAAGCGATTCATCACCGTATGAGGACGTTGAAATTACCAAGGGGCTTATGTTCCGCAAGCAAATGAATGAAACCACCTCGCGCCGCTGGCAAAGCTCATGGGGCAGCGTGATGCTTGGTAAAGCAGAGATAAAATAACACAACCGCTCACAATGTGGGCGGTTGCTGTTTTATACCGAGAATTTTAATATTTCGTTAATTACCTTTTTACGGCAGATATCGTTCAAAATTTCATGGCGGCAGCCTTTGTAAAGCTTAAACGTAACCTTGTTATGTCCCGTAGCCTTTAATTTATCATAAACCTGTTTTACTCCCTTGCCGTAATTTCCGACGGGATCGTCTGAACCGGATACAAGCAGTATGGGAAGCTCTTTCTTTTTTCCGTTAAAGAATTTTAACGAGTTGCAATTTATATTCAGCTTTCCCAAATCAATGAACGCGCTTATTGAAAAATGAAAAGAGCAGTACTTATCGTTTCTGTACGCGGTTCTTACTTCCTCAACCGTGCTCAGCCACGCTTGTCCGTCGCTTTTTGGGAAACGCTTGTTGTAGTTTCCGATAACCAGCTTTTCGGCAAACGGGGAAATTGCTTTTTCGCCCTTGATTTTTTTCAGAACACCAAGAAGGGCAAGTCCTGCCTTCGCGCCCGAAACCGCGCCGCCTGTGCCCATAATAATAAGCTTGTCGCACAGATTCGGGTAATACACCGCCGTGCAGCGTACTATAAACGAGCCCATGCTGTGACCCATAAGAATGTACGGTAAATCTTCGCCGTATTCCTTTTTCATTATACAGCCGAAATTATTAACGTCGTCGCAAAGAAGCCTGTAGCCGTCTTTATGAGCAAAAAATCCAAGCTCGCTGTCATCTTTTGCCGTAAAACCGTGTCCGAGGTTGTCAAAACCGAAGCATACAAATCCATGCGAGGCAATTGTTTTCATAAACGCGTCATAACGTTCAATATGCTCAATCATGCCGTGAACAACATGAAAAATTCCCCTGATTGTACATTCGGGAATATACACCTTTCCTGCAAGCCTGTGAATTCCGTCGCATGATTCAACCTGTTTATCAATAACCTTTACTTCCATAATTTATACCTGCCTGTTAATACATGAGCTCACCGCGGCGTGCCAGCCGTCCAGAAGCCTGATCCTGTCTTTTTCCTGCATTGACGGTTTAAAAACCGTGTTTTTCATTTCCGGCATCGCTCCGTTTTCATCAAAGAATTTAACCGCCCTGCCCGCAAGCACCGCCGCGCCGACAGCCGTCGCTTCTCTTTGTGCCGGACGAATTACCTCGACGTTTGAAATATCCGCCTGAAACTGCATAAGGAAGTTGTTTGCGGAAGCGCCGCCGTCAACCTTAAGTGAATTTATGTTTTTGCCCGTGTCGCTCTTCATAGCTTCAATTACGTCGTGTGATTGATAGGCGATAGCTTCAAGCGAAGCGCGAATTATGTGTTCAATACCCGAACCGCGCGTAAGCCCCGTTATTGTTCCTCTGGCGTGCATGTCCCAATAAGGAGCGCCCATTCCGGCAAACGCCGGAACCACATAAACCCCGCCGTTATTCTTTAACTTTTTCGCAAAATATTCGCTGTCCGAAGCATCGGAAATAAATCTGAGCTCATCTCTTAGCCACTGAATAACCGCGCCGCCTACAAAAACACTGCCTTCAAGAGCATATTGCGCGGGCTCGCCGTCAGCAGTGGCGGCAATTGTGGTTAAAAGCCCGGTGTTGCTTTTTACGGCTTTGTTTCCCGTGTTGGCAAGCAGGAAACATCCTGTGCCATAGGTGATTTTCAGGTCTCCGCCTTTGGTGCAGCCCTGACCGTAAAGCGCGGCCTGCTGGTCGCCTGCAATTCCGCAAACCGGAATCCTTGCGCCCATAAGTTCAATTTCACAGTAAACCTCGCTGCTGCTGACAACCTTGGGAAGCATGCTCGCGGGAATACCGAGGATACCGCAAAGCCTGTCATCCCAGCACAGCTGATTTATGTTGTAAAGCATGGTTCTTGACGCGTTTGTGCGGTCGGTAATATGAACCCTGCCGCCGCTCAGCTTCCACAAAAGCCAGGTGTCAACCGTGCCGAAAAGGAGCTCGCCGTTTTCCGCTTTTTCGCGTGCGCCGGGTACGTTGTCAAGTATCCATTTTATTTTAGTGGCGCTGAAATACGCGTCGGGGCGGAGCCCTGTTGCGTCCTTAATATATTCCGAATAGCCGTCGCGTTCAAGCTGTTCGCAAAAATCAGCCGTGCGCCTGCACTGCCATACAATTGCGTTGTAAACGGGCTTGCCGGTGGATTTTTCCCAAACAATGGATGTTTCACGCTGGTTTGTAATCCCGATTGCCGCAATTTCATCCGGAGTGATTCCGCTTTTGGCAATACATTCGGTTAGCGATGAATACTGATTTGCGTAAATATCCATTGGGTTTTGCTCAACCCAGCCCGCGTGCGGATAAATTTGAGGAATCTCGTGCTGAGCCACGCTGATAACGCTGAGCTTTTTATCAAAAATAATGCTTCGTGCGCTGGTTGTACCTTCGTCAAGAGCAATTACATACTTTTTCATATTTTACCTCGAAAAGCGTTTTTTTATTTTCAGGCGTTGCTGTTCAAAAAAGGGAACGGCGCAATGACCGTTCCCTGAATTCGGATTTACTCAATAGGTTCAAAATCGGCAACGCCGTGCTTGCAAAGCGGGCAAATGAAGTCATCGGGAAGCTCGTCGCCCTCGTAGATATATCCGCAAACCTTGCATACCC
>DOUO01000121.1 GCA_003520555.1 Oscillospiraceae bacterium | reverse complement strand
GTCAATAGGTTTTTGAAAAAATTTTTTGCCGCCCGCAAGGACGGCAGATTTAGTATTAATTTTAAAAACATATATGATACTCAACCGCGAGGTTAAAAGCCTTTTGTTTTTTCCTCATAAAAGACTGCCGGTTTTGCCTGACAAAGCCTTATTAATATGCCGCCAAAAGCGGAGAAAGACCGTTTTTAACGGTGTTTTTTTCGCCCTCGTCAATAAAGCGGATTGCCTTGCCGCAGCCCATAATTACGCAGTCCGAGGCGTATTTATGAACACGCACCCTAAGCTTTGTTGAGTCACTGATGAGCTTTGCAAGTCCGGTTAGCTTTGAAAGTCCGCCCGTAAGGATAATACCGTCGTTATATATGTCGCTTGCAAGCTCGGGAGGAGTTTGTTCAAGAACATCGCGGATTGCGGTAACTATTTCGCCTGCTATTTCCTCAATCGGAGGCTTGATGTCGCGCCAACCGACGTCAACAAACCGCGGAAGTCCGCTTACGGCGTCCCTGCCCTTCAATCTGAAGGTTTTGGGTTCCTTGGGAACAAGCACGCAGCCAACCTCCTGCTTGCATTTTTCAGCCATATTTGTGCCGATGATAAGGTTGTATTTTTTGCGGATGTATTTAACAATTTCCTCATCCATTGCGCTTCCCGCGCGCTTGACGCTTCTTGAAACGGAAAGACCGCCAAGGGAAATTACACCGATGTCCGCCGTTCCGCTTCCGATGTCGGCAATAAACGTACCGTGCGGAGAAGTGATGTCAACTCCGCAGCCCAGCGCCGCCGCCTTGGGACTTTCTATCAGATAAACCTTACGCGCGCCTACGGCGCTTACGGCGTTTACAACCGCGCGCTTTTCAACCTCGGTGAGCTGACAGGGAATTGCGGTAACAATTCGCGGCATGACGATTTTTACGGTGCAGACCTCTTTAAGAAGAATTGCGACCATGTTCTCAACCAAATCCGACTGCGCGATTACTCCGCTGTCAAGCGGATGAGCCGCGCGGATTCCGTAAGGCGTTTTGCCGATCATATTATAAGCTTCATTGCCGACGGCAAATATTTCGCGCGTGTCAACGTCGTAAGTAATTACGCCTGCCTCGTCAAGCACCTTGCCCTTGCCCTCGATGAACACCCTGATTCTATCGGAACCTAAATCTATAGCAATATCCATATTATTCTCCTGTACTGTATAAATTGTCGCCGCGCCGCAGAAATTCGCAAAGCGCGGTATAGCGTTTTGTACGGCGGTTGTTGTTTACCATTTGTTCAACCGTTGCCGGATTTCCCACAAGCACCAGCGTTTTCTTCGCGCGAGTTACGGCGGTGTAAAGCAGGTTGCGGTAATAAAGCTGCGACGGACCGGGAAACATGGGGATTACTACCGCGTCAAATTCGTTGCCCTGGCTTTTGTGAACCGTTATTGCGTAAGCAAAATCAAGTTCGCCTGCCGCTTCAAAGCTCAGCGCGGCGGTTTTGTCATAAAAATTTATTTTTATGAACTTTGCCTTGCGGTCGATTTTCTCGATAATTCCGATGTCGCCGTTAAAAATTCCCTCGCCTGTTTCGCCGTTTTCCCTGAACCAACGTATGTCGTAATTGTTTTTGACCTGCATTACCTTGTCGCCCGTGCGGAAGGTTTTTGAACCGATTGTTATCTCGGGTTTGTCATCCGCCTTCGGGTTTAGTCTTGCCTGCAATTTATGATTTAATTCAGCGGTGCCGAGCTCGCCCTTTTTTGACGGAGCCAACACCTGAATGTTTTCAAAAGGTGAGTAGCCGTAGGCCGCCGGCAGACGGTTTGAACACAAATCGACAATTGTATCGGTAACGATGTTTTTGCGGTCGCGGTAAAGGAAGAAAAAATCACGGTCGGTGCTGTTCAGCACGGGCATTTCGCCCTTTACAATTTTATGCGCGTTGGTCACAATCAGGCTTTGCTGAGCCTGACGGAAAATTTCATTCAGCCGTATGACGGGTATTGTTTCACTGCCGATTAAATCCCCGAGAACGTTGCCCGCGCCGACGGACGGAAGCTGGTCGCTGTCGCCCACCAAAATCAGGCGGCATCCGAGCGGGAGCGCGCGCATTACGCTTTCAAAAATCTGCACGTCAACCATTGAAACCTCGTCAATAACCAGCGCGTCGCATTTCAGCATGTCGCGTTCGTTTTTATTAAACACAGGGTTGTCCTGTCTGTCCCAGCTGACCTCCAGCAGGCGGTGAATTGTTTTGGCTTCGCTGCCCGTAAGCTCGGTCATACGCTGGGCGGCTCTGCCGGTGGGCGCGGCAAGCAAGACGGTTTTTCCCCTGCCGCGGAGTATTTTAATAATAGCGTTGAGCGTGGTGGTTTTTCCTGTTCCCGGACCTCCCGTCAGCACAAGCATGCCTTCGGTAAGCGCGGCTGTTATAGCCTGTTTTTGAAGCCCGGCGTACTGTATTCCGTCCTCGCTTTCGCATTTTTTTATTGCCTTGTCAATATTCTTTATTTGCTCAGCCGGAAACCCGAGCATAAGTTTTATGCGTGAAGCGATGTAGGTTTCCGTGAGGTGTAATTGCGGCGTAAATACAAAGTCCCTTCCGCCGATTGTATCAATAATTAAGCTTCGGTCAAACAGCATTTCGTCCATGCAGTTTTCAACGGGCTGCAAATCTACGGACAAAAACCGCGCGGCTGTGTCGCTGAGGCTGTCCTTTGGCAGACAGGTGTGGCCGTTGCCCTCGTTTTTACGCAAAACATATGTAATCCCGGCACGAAGTCTTACCTCGCTGTCGGGCATAAGGTTTTCCCTTTTTGCGATTATGTCGGCGCTTTCAAACGATACCCCGAAGCTGCCCTGACACAAAATATACGGGTCGTTTTTTATCATTTCAACGCAGCCCGTGCCGAGCGCGTTGAAAATTTTAACCGCCGAGGTGTTTGATATTCCGTATTCGCCAAGGTAGAGCATAAGCTCGCGCACGCCGGTGTTTGCCTTGAGCTGAGCGGAAAAATCAAGCGCTTTTTCCTGCGAAATACCCTTGAGCATTGCCACGCGTTCGGGCTGATTTTCAAGGACGTCAAGCGTTGCGTCGCCAAATTCCCTGACAATTCTCTGCGCGGTTACGGGGCCGATGCCCTTGATTGCTCCCGAGGACAGATAACGCAGGATGTCGGCGCGTTCGGTCGGGCGGCAAACCTCACAGGTTTTTGCGGCAAACTGCCTGCCATAGCTGCGGTGCTCGGTATAGCTTCCCGTCAGCTCCACCCTGTCGCCCTCGCTGACCTGAGGCATTACGCCGACGGCGGTAATGTAATCGTCGCCGTCGGACAGCTCAAGCACGGTGTAGCCGTTGTCCTCATTGCGGTAAACTATGTTTTCTACTGCTCCTTCGAGCCTGAGCAAAGCCTTTTCTGTCATTTTATCTTCCCCGAAAATCTTATATATATTTAAGTATACCGCAAATTTTCAAATATAACAATAGTTTTATTGTTCATTTTCAAATTCAAGGACAAATTCACGCGCTGTCATCAGGCGGATGTTTCCGTTTTCCGCGCATATTTTTTTGCAAATTTCAAGCGCTTCCCCGTCAAGAGATTTTTCACGGTAAAGCACGCAAAGTTTTTTGCAGCCGCAGTTGTCCGAAGTCAAAATGAAGCTTCTGAGCTTTTGCTCAATGTGTTTTTCACCGCGAGGGATTTGCCAAACAAGGATTGCGTCCGCCTTATCCCCTGTCTTGAACAGCCGGCGGGTGATACAGCATATGACCTCGGCGGCGCCGATTACCGCAAGCACAACCATAATTACGGATGAAATCAAATTCACAAAACCACCTCGGTATATTTTATTTTAAAATTTTAAGACCGTGATGAATATTTTACCGTTTTTCACCGATAATAACAGTGAGGTGAAATTATGGACAACCGATATGTTAACCACTGCATTGAATGCAGTGTTACAAACTGCAAAAATCACAACAAAAAGGAAAACTATTGCGCTCTTGAGGCAATCAGAGTGGGAACTCATGACCCCGAGCCTCAGACGCCGTCGTGCGTTGACTGCCGCAGCTTTGAGGCAGACGAGCACGAGGATGTTTTCCGCGTATAAGTGGCGTTGCATAGGACGGAACGGAAATAACAGCCCGGCAATAATCTCCCACGGAGGTATTAGTATAATACCTCCGTGGGAGATTTTGTTTGCCGCGAAACAAAAAACTGACACCCCGCAAAGGGATGTCAGCATTTTGATTATATTATACTTTTGCGGATGTTACCGGGTAAGCAATCCGGCAAAACCTGCCAAAAGACTTAATTATTCCGCTTTTTCCTCTTTTTTAGCGGCTGCCTTTTTAGGAGCGGCTTTTTTGGCGGCTGTCTTTGTCTTTTTGGGCTTGTCGGCTGCCTTTTCACTTTCGGTCTTTGCCTTTCTTGTTCTCTTTTTGGGAGCAACGGGAACAGGCTCTTCCTTAACAAGCTTAAAGAATGTTACGCCGAGAGGCGGAAGGGTGATTGAGATATGATAATCAAGTTCGTGTTCCTTCTCGTTAACAGCTTTGATTTCGCCTGCGTTGCCGATTCCGGTACCGCCGAATTCCTCAGCTTCGGAGTTGAACACTTCCTCGTATATTCCGTATACGGGCACGCCTACGCGGTAGTTTTCACGGGTAACGGGCTGGAAGTTGCAGACAACCAGAATTTCGCTGCCGTCAAGAGCAATTCTGCGGAACGCGATTACGCTGTGCTGATAGTCGTCAAGCGCAACCCACTGGAAGCCGTTCCAGTCGTAGTCGTTTTCGTGCATAGCGGGTGTGTCGCGGTAGAACTTGTTGACAGTGGCAAAGAAATGGTTGAGCTGACGGTGCTTTTCATAACCGAGCAAATCCCATTCAAGCTGTTCGTTTGCGTTCCACTCGTCAAACTGACCGATTTCACTGCCCATAAACATGAGCTTTTTGCCCGGGTGAGCAATCATGTAGGAAACAAAGCCTCTTACGCCCTGGAACTTCTGGTCATAGTCGCCGGGCATTTTATTGATAAGCGAGCC